>JAGHBZ010000375.1 GCA_021160705.1 Candidatus Sumerlaeota bacterium | reverse complement strand
GCAAAATAATCCACCGCAAAATAATTTTCTAAAGGTTAATGTCTTTTTCTTTTGCAAGACCGTATATGCTTTTTCCAAAAGAAATGTCACAAATGAATTTGGACAATTTATAAAACGGATAAAACTTCATTGACCCCTCAGGCAGAACAATAGTTCATCACTCCCACCGGTACATACCGTTATGTCTATTGCTCTTTATTAATTATTTTTTGTGATGAAGATGTAAAAAAATATTAGGTTTGTGTTGACTTTGAGTAAATATGGACTATATATTTTGTCTTGGAAGCTGTTATTTTTAACAGTCACAAGAGATACACAAGAAAGGAGGTTTGTAAGAATGAAGTGGTCTAAAGGTGTGAAGCCAGCCTTTATTGCTGGGGTTATGCTGGGGATAGTTGTACTGGGAGCGATGTTGCTGACGCTGAATGCGTTAGCCGGAGAGCCTGCTCCGACGATTCAGGCAAAGGAAGTGGATTCCGACTATGTGCCGTGGTTTAAGGGTCCAGTGGATGATGGTCCGGCTCTATATCCGAATCACCCACCAATTGACGAGATACCCCCAATCCCGATGCCATACCCGGAGGAGCAACCTCCGGCAGGGCGCGGTGAGTTTGTCACGTATAACGCAGAGACCGGTGAGCAGGTTACGTATCCGAATGATGGAAAGCTCACAGGCGGATTTGCTCAGGGTGGCGGTTACGATGGTGCTGATGGTGGAAAAGGTGGCAGTGAGGTCCTGCCAGCGACATTCGTGGATATGATTAAGGTCGCTGATTACAGCGATACCGGGAACTTCCCCTGGCGGATGAATTGCAAGCTGGTGATGCGGTTTGAGGACGGCGATGGGAACAGTCACTGGTACGTCGCCTCTGGTACTATGAGGGACGCTGAAGCGGTTCTTACTGCTGGGCACTGTGTCTATAGCCAGGATTACGGCTGGGCAAAGGAAATCTGGGTGTATCCTGGCTGGGACGGTTCAGGATGGGCATTACCGCCTGCCAATACTGTGGGTGCGTACGGCTGGGGTCACAGTACATATTTTGGCTCCTGGACCGGCTGGACCCAGAACGGTAACTACGACTATGACGTCGGAATCATAGAGATTACCCGTGCGGTAGGTATGCTTACCGGCTGGTTCGGGTGGTCTTATGGTGGGAGCTGCAGCTGGCACCAGAGCCAGATATACCACAACGCCAGCTATCCAGCCGAGGACTGCCCCATCTCTGGACTCCACAACGGTCTGGATATGTACTTCTGGTATGGGACCATTGCCGACTGCCCAAACAACCAGCTCCAGCTCAATACTGGTGGTGGCAATTGCTTTGATACGGTCTGGGGAGGAATGAGCGGTAGTGGTATGTACTATAAATCTAACGGTAGTCGGTATGTCCATGCCATCTGCTCCACCTCTAATCGTGACGATAGGGCTTACTACTGCCGTCAGTGGGAGGATTGGGTCAACTGGTGCAACAATACGTTTATCCCACACGCCCGAGGAAGTTCATTTGACCTCCAGCCTCTGGACTGTAATGCTGAGCCGGCAACTATACTGCCCGGACATAAGACCACACTGCTGAACCACCTGGCTGTTAATCCAACTAATGGCACAGACAGTGGGACCTGGACTTTCCGGGTATATCTGTCCACCAACAGTATCATCTCCACAGCTGATACGCTCCTTAGCACACAATACTATAACTGGGACTTCAATGCGATGAGTGCTGTACGTGTTAATATGGCTGCGGTTACTATTCCTATAAATACTCCACCGGGCAACTACTGGATAGGCGTATTGTACGACGACGCTACCGACGGCAACACTGCCAACAACAACACCGAAGGATGGGATTCTGTTCCTATAACTGTCCCTGCTCTCCTTGATTATTATACATTCTCCTCCACCGCTGAAGGCTGGCAGTTTGCAGGTCAGATACCCCCGTATGACGCACCAAATACCACATCAGGAAACGGTCGGATTGGACTCTCTGCTGGTGGGTCAACGAACTGTTTCTCCTACTGGTATAGTCCGGATGTCCAGGTAGAGGATGGCAAGGTCTATCGTGCCAGATGGACAGTTGGCAGTGGCACCCCCGGTACAGATAGCGCCGTATCGTTCCGGCTCAGAGCCAATCAAAAAGGTTCCTGGCGTGCCTGGGAAACCACCGTGAATAGCAACCTGGGTCATGCACCTTCATCTGGCAGTAATAAAGACTACGACCTGTACTTTAATCCTACGGTTACTGGTAGCTCTGATGATGATGTATTGTTCTCTTTTGACATAATGAGCTTTGACCCGGCGGATGATGCATATTCCTGGCTATATCTGCATGAGTTACGTGTGGAAGAGGTGAGTGTTACTCCGTAAATTTTGCGGATACTGCAAGAAAGATATGATTCGCCATGCGTGAGGGATGGATTCTCCATCCCTCACTTTTTTATGATTCTCTCACTACAATCCGCTGCAATTCATTCCAGGGACACAAAAAGCACATATACAACCTATTGAATGAAGATTTTCCCGAAAGCAAAGTATGTCTCACAGCTCACTTAGAAAATGCCTTGGTGAGACCAAAATAGCGGGCTAAATACACAATTAGCCTTATCCACACATCTGATTTAAAGATTTCATTTAGAGTGCATAGGTCTTGACAACCGAAAGGCACTCATAATAAGATGATATATGTATCTATTTGTGTGGAGATATGCAGGAGCGCTGTGCTGGTGTAGCTCAAGGGTAGAGCAGTCGCCTTGTAAGCGACTGGTTGGGGGTTCGATTCCCTCCACCAGCTCCAGTACGCTCAGGTAGAGATGAGCAAAGTTGACATTTCTCTGGATTTTGAGATTTGTAACTTAGGGCTTGAGACTTGTAACTTGAACCGGAGGGGTTCCCGAGTGGTCAAAGGGAACAGACTGTAAATCTGTCGCCGGATGGCTTCGGAGGTTCGAATCCTCCCCCCTCCACCATTTATATTTTTCATACTCCTCCCCTCCAGAAAAAGAAAAACACTCTGCCTTGTTATAAGCATATCGTAGTGTTAATTTCCTTTTCTGATTAAGGCGAAAAATTTCAATATCTCAGATTTATCCTGGTCTCCTGGCTTCCTGATTTAATACTCTTTTTTCTATAAGGAAACCAGGAAACCAAGAGATGACAACCTTTTCTTACGCACCACATTGGTACTCTTTTTCTATCAGGAGACCAGGAAGCCAGG
>JAGHBZ010000394.1 GCA_021160705.1 Candidatus Sumerlaeota bacterium | reverse complement strand
TGCCCTCCACAGATAAAGAGGAATTAGCCAAGATGGCGCGATTTGAGGCAGAACGGCATATCCCGTTTAATGTTGAACGCCATTCTATTTCTCATCATATACTCAATCTTGATGAAATAAAAGGCTCAGAGGTGCTCATTGCTGCATCTGATACCGCTGTGTTTAAAGACTCAATAGATATTCTCACCTATGCCGGGTTAAAAGTTAATGCAGTAGATGTTAGCACCTTTGGTCTATACAACTATTATCTATTTATGCGGAGTCGTCGGAGACAACCCCCTGAACAACCTCAACAGACCCAGCAGCAAAAAGAGCAACATTATAGTGTGCCATTGATTAATATTGGTCTGACAACTACTGATATTGCAATCATCCAGGATGATAAACTTCTGTTTAATCGAAGTTGTACAGTGGGTATAACGCGTCTACTTGAAGAGCTCAGTGCGCATCTTCCGGAACAGATGGCATCTGATAAACAACTTCTATCACAGATTGATATTGTGGAGCTGGAAAAAAGCCTTGAACAAATACTCAGTATACACGCTTCATCTGAGAGTGCCGAGAGGACTTCTTCTGCCAATACGTCTCCTGGTAAAGGCGACTCAGAATTAGAGGTGGTTTTTGGAGGCAGTGGCTCCACGACATCTTCCGCGGATGGCTCAAAAGTAAAATCGCTTGCAGACATTGTGAGGAGGTGGCTTCAGCGGTTACTCGGCGAAATTAGACGCACGTATGAGTTTGCCAGGCGAGAATTTGATTGTTATCCTGCCAGATTCATTTATCTGGCTGGTGAAGGAACTGCGCTCAAAAATATTCAGCAATTTCTGGACATAAACTTTGGAGTAAAGACCTACATAGTTAACCCATTTGAAGAATTTTCAGTACCCAGCGAAAAGGTCAAAACCACTACGCATAGACCAGAGGAATTCGTTGAATGTCTTGGGAGTGCCGTGAGAGAAGAGGTGGAGGGTGCACTTAAAATCAACCTGATTCCTGAGTTTTATATCCATCGTGCTCAAGAACAAAAGAGACGAATGAGTATTATTACACTTGGCACGATGATAATGGCGATTGTGGTTCTTGGCGTATTGTATGCGTCTCAGCAATTTGCGAATCAACGGCGTTTGCTTGAATGGTACACCGAGAAGAATAAAGAGCTCAAACCCATAGTGGAAGAACTTCAAGATAAAGAGAAGAAATTAGGCATAATGCGTAAACACATTCAGGACAAACGTTCTGCACTTGCTATTCTGGATACAATCAGTCAGTTTGAATTTATCCCTGAGAGGGTAACGCTGACGAACTTCAAATATATTAAAGATGAATCCCTGGAGATAAGTGGTCACGCATTATCAATTAAAGATATAAATATTTACCAATCCGCTTTAGAGAAAACAGGGTTTTTTAAAAAAGTGGAATTGAAACAGCAACAATCGACAAGATTGCCCGGTCGCTCACCCTCGGTCTGGATGTTTACTCTTGCTTGTGAGATGAAGAAATAACTAAATAACACTATATATCGGAGGTTGCACAGGTTGAACATTCCTCAGAAAAAAAGAGAACGATTTCTGATGATAGCAACTATTGTGGTTGGTGCAGTTGCTTTACTCTATCAATTTGCGTTCTCCAGTATGTACGAGCAAATAACTTCCACTTCTGAGGAGCTGGAATATCAGAAAGAAATATTTAAACAATATATAACTCAGTATAAGCGCAAGAATATAATAGAGAACGCATATAAAGAAATAGAGATTAAATTTCCACAACCCCGGGCAGATAAGAAACCCGAACAACAATTCACAGAAGATATAGATGCTATGTGTGCAAAACTCGGGTTCTCCCGACGAAATATAGAACCTCCAAAGGATTCTCTCATTGAAAATGTTGATGATTACAAGTTCATTACTGTCACGGTAAGGGTTGAGGGACCATTGAAAAACGTTGCTGAGCTATTAAAAGAATTTCATCGTAATGCTCTACTCATAAAAGAGCTTACTCTGACTTCCCGTCTGGACAAGGATATAATCTCCGCAGTAATAACAGCAGCACGTATAGCCAAGCTAACACCAGAGGAACTGAAAGAACTGAAAAAAAGCCGTTCAAAAAGAAGAAGAGGTGAACGCCCGGGTAGTGTACGACGTAGGTTTCATTTTTGAAATGTGTCTGATGTGAGGAAAATTGAAAATGCCTGAGAGACAAATATTAATAAATGTAGTATTACTCTTAATAATAATCGGATTAGGAGTGCTTGTGGTCACGTCGCACTACACACCACCTCAATCTCCTGTAGAACATCTTATAAAGAGAAACGAAAACGTCGCTGAGGACAGCTACTCATCAGCCACCCAGCCCGCTACTGAAACTACTTATGCGGAAGTCGTGAAGAAGGACATTTTTCCACATTTCGGAGAACGCAACATATTTAAGACACTAATTCCAAAACCAACGCCAGTACCAGCTCCCACAAGAACGCCAAAACCAGACCCCCCAATTTCCGTAATAACGCGGCACTGGAAGCTCATCGGTATCCTTGGTGATAAAGCAATGTTTAACGATAGGGGGAAAAGGGAAGATTTCTTTATGAAAGAAGGCGACACAAAAATGGTGAATTATAGGGGAAAAAATTATCCTATTACTTTGTCAAAGATTGATAAGTCGCAGTTTTCTGTCACTCTTACGTTTAAAGACCAGTCAAGGACACTTAAAATGTTTTAAGATACCATCAAAAAAGGAGAAGAAAATATGTTAAAAAATAGACGCGACATCATCCAGTGGACTTTTATGATTCTTTTATCATTTTTAGTCACACTGAGTAATGCCCAGAAAGAAGGAGCAAAAAAATCTCCATTACCAGCCGCAGCAGAGAAAGCCGGTAAACAAGAAAACACCCAGCTGTCGCCTCAGCCACGTCTGGTCAATATTATCCTGAATCAGGGTAAAATAGAACAGGCACTCGCTATGATTAAAGAGCAAACCGGGATAAACGTAATTGCAAAGGGACGCGCAGCCGGACAACGAATAGACATCATTGCTCAGAATGAGCCAATCGAGACCGTGCTGGAGAAGATTTGCTCCCCCCGCAAATGGGTCTACCACAAAGTTGACGAGACCACGTATGAAATTATGGACGAACAAACTTATAGAGAACAGGTCTTGCCCAAACAGGTACAACGAAAGACCTTTCAACTCAAATATATCAAAGCCACTGAAGCTCAAAAAGCCGTGCAGGGTGTGATAACTAAAGGTATTGGTTCCGTGGCAGTGGATGAACGCACGAACAAACTCTTTGTCACAGACCTTCCCCAGGTATTGGAGCTCGTTACTCGTCTGCTCGAGGAGATAGATGTTCGCCTGGTCACGCGTGTCTTCTACATCAAGCACGCTGATATCAAACAAATCGCTGATAAGATTCAGGTCTATAAATCACCCCCCGGAATAATTGAATCCGACCCTAAAACACATCAGATTATTGTGACCGATACCTTTGAGAATATTAAACGAATGGAGATGCTTATTGATGTGCTTGATATTGGACCAGAACTCAAGACCTACGATATTAACAACCTGGGCATAGACGGAAAACTGGCAAAAGAGATTGAAGACGCAATTAAAGAAATCGTCACTGAGGGGGCTTTCTGGAGACTGAATGTAAATACTGGTAAACTTATTGTTGAAGATATGCCAGAAGTACACGAGAAAATTGAGAAACTCCTCAAAGCACTCGACACTCCTTTGAAACAGGTTCTTATTGAAGCCGAACTCGTGGAAACTAACCTATCAAGGGTACTGAAATATGATATAGATTACCAATTTAGTTACGATTTGGGTGAGGGTGAGTTTGTTTCGTTCCCCCCGGATGTGCCAAGGTTAGCTTCTTTTAATGTGACAGGTACCGGATTATCACTTGATATTCTATCAAAACATCTTCAGGCAGCAATAAATACTTCTGTGTCAAGAGGTGAGTCAAGAGTCCTATTACAGCCTCGACTGATTGTTAGAAACGGTGAAAGTGCCAAAGTTTTTGTGGGAGGCAGGGAACCTTATCTCACTACATTTATCGGTGAAGACCGAAATTGGGATAGAACCTATACACAAAACTACGTCACAATTGGACTGGAGCTTGAGCTGACGCCTATGGTCTCGAATAGAGGACTCATTGAATTAAAAATTAATATCTCTAACAAATCTGCTCAAATCGTTGAGAGACCCTGGGAAGACAAAACTTATAGTTTAGTCAAAACCTTTGACCAGAAAACTGAGACTGTACTTATGATTCCAAGTGGAGAGACCCGTGTCATAGGAGGACTTGTAAAAACTGAAGCAAGTGAAACAAAAAGCGGTGTTCCTTACCTGTCCGAGATTCCTGTTATCGGACCAATTTTGTTTGGAAGCAGAGAAACTAATGATACCAAAAGAGATGTGCTCTTCTTTGTTACTCCCACAATTGTTGAAGAACGTGGTAGAATGATAAAAATTATTGATGGGAAACTCGTGGAGGAGGCACCTCCAGAAGTCTCCGAAACTCCTACCCCTGAAGAGCAGATGACTACTCCTACAATGCCACTTGAGTCGTTGGAGGTAATATCCACACCCACCCAAAATAACCTTCTGGTCTCCAGACCACCATCAGAACTCCCTGAACTCAAAGAAGTGCTCACTGAAGAAAAACCCGCAGCCGGATATACTCCTTTAATAGGCGCTCCTACTGGTACTATTGGTGGTAGTGTGCCCACCCCAGCACCAGCCGTAAGGACAAAAAAAGTACCACCTGAGATTGCACCACCCGGGACTCGTGTAGGTAAACGCCCCTCACGAAGAAGACCACCTCCCCGCGTACCACCCCCAGAAACAAAATATTAACTTTAGGGGTCAGAGAGGCGGTCCGACAATTCAATTTTTGGCAAATTATTAACCATCTGGTTCGCAGAAAGATA
>JAGHBZ010000208.1 GCA_021160705.1 Candidatus Sumerlaeota bacterium | reverse complement strand
TTAGAATTTTAAGAATTCCAAAATCTGGATAGATTTAAGTGTGAAACGCTGTTTGTGAAATTGGCTCTAAATTCTCTTTTAAACCCGCTGAAACGGGTAGCAGGTTTCTTATTACTCCTTAATACCCCTCAATTTAATCGAGAAGTTAATAAGAAGGTAATGTCTTATTACATCATAATAAATAAAATTACCCGATGATTAGAGCTTTTATCTCGTATTGTAATTATTTATTTCTTCAATCAATGAAGAAGATAATTAGCAGGATTCTTAGGTGAATTTCTGAGTAAAAATCTCAGAAAAACACAACAATATCTATCCCTCAAAAATCTTGCCATCCTGTTGAAGTTCTAACCGGAGAAATTTTTCTCTTTTTTTTTGTTGACTTGTAGAAAATTTATGTCATACAATATTATCACGTTTATTTGGAAGTGTAGTTGTAAAGTGGATAGAGAGCAGAGGGGAAGAGAAAGTTATAAGGATGTGCATATAGAAGTAAAATTAATTGCTGAGAAAGAACAGTTCTTTGGCATAAAAATTTATTGTCTGTTATTTCCGTAAACAGAGTGCAGGGCTTCTTTTTGTTAGTGATTCAATTAAACATCCTGAAAATATACAACCTGTGTTATGTATTGAAATATCTTGTAGCTGAGACGTTTAAATCTATGAGTGATGTGGTCTTGTGTTGCAAATGTGTCCTGAAAATTGAATTATACCTGAGAAGGCATCGTGGGATAGTCTCTTTCTCATTAGAGTTGGGCACTAATGATGTAATATTTCCAATATTTCCTAAAAGCTGTTTTTCTCAAACTCCATCTGCTCCTAATAATTAGTGATTTCTACCACCAGGGCAAGGGCAAGGATTTGGACACAGTGATTCTATGCGCAATGACATCTCTTTTCCACTCTTTCTGCTCCTTGTTTTTGAAAAGACCTCTTCTCAAAAACGCCGGAGATTAATCCTATAAGCTATAATCTCAGAAGCACCTTCCTTAATTATGCCAAAGAAAAAATATAAAAGATAACAAAGAAAGGAGGTTTTACTATGAAGTTCCCCCGATTTACCCTAATTGTAATTGTAGCTGTTTTATTTACGGCATTGTTGGTAGTAAGCGGAGCTGTACAGTTAGATGAAGGAAAGGTAGGTCCACTGCGAGCGGACGCAGATAAGCCAGTTCCTCCTGGAGTAGGATTTATTCCACCGGCAATGGACCTGTCGCACCTGACCACAGTCAAACTCCCCATTAAGAAAGCGCCTTCCCTGCCCAGTAAGTTCGACTGGCGAACCTATGGCGTGGTGACCCCGGTAAAGAATCAAGGCAGCTGTGGCTCGTGCTATGCGTTTGCATCTTTAGGCAACTTTGAATCAAAGATTCTCGTTGATGGTGGCTCAGCATTTGACCTATCTGAAGACAATGTTAAGGAATGTGAGTATTACCACTCGTGTTGTACGGGTGGAAGCTACTATAGAGTTGCCAGTTACTTATCTCAAGCGGGAACGGTGCTTGAGAGCTGCGACCCGTATCAACCCTGGCATAATATCTTTCCTCCCTGTGGTACCTGTCCATTAATACACGTCCTTCTTGACTGGCGGATTATATGTGGTAACTATATCCCGGATACTAATGCTCTAAAACAGTACATCTATAATAATGGTCCAGTCTATGCCAGTATTTGGGTGGGTGCTAACCCCTACGATGCGTCGTGGCGCAATGAATTTTCCAACTACGACGGTTCATATACGCTCTACAAACCCTGGACTGGTGGCACTGACCATGCAGTGCTGATTGTCGGCTGGGATGATAATCTGACCCATGCCGGGGGTTCAGGCGGATGGATTGTCAAGAACAGCTGGGGCACTGGCTGGGGTGGTCCGTGTGGGTATGGCACCGAAGGTGGCTACTTTACCATTGCTTATGGTTCAGCCGCGATTGGGAAATACAGCTCTTACCTGAATCAATGGCAGGATTATGAGACCAAGAGCAAGATTTACTACTACGATGAAGGTGGCTGGAATTATAACCGAGGCTGGCAGGACACCACTGCCTGGGGCTTGTGCTGGTTTGTGCCAACCGAAAATACCTATGCAGACAGGATTGAATTCTGGACCAATGATAAGAACTCTACAGTAGATTGCTACATCTATGATAATTGGTCATTCACACCACCTGGTCCCAGTGGTACATTAAGCACTCTGCTGGCAAGTAAGACCGGGCTGAGTTATCCGGAGGCAGGCTATCATTCCGTCAAATTAGATTCCCCGGTATCCCTCACCGCCGGAGACGGCGTTGCAGTGGTCGTGAAATTTATGACATCAACCTATGGCTATCCAGTCCCTTATGATGCAATTGGGCTACCCATTGAAACTGGAAAGACCTTTATCAGTCATGACGGTTCTAACGGTAGCTTGTTTGATTTAGGCACAGTATCTACTAGTCCTGGCGATGTGGGTATCCGTCTGCGTACGTCCAAGCATCCAGACCTCGCTATCAAATGGCGTCAACCTCCAAATATGATTGATGGCTTTGACGTAGACTCGTATCACGACCCTGTCACAAATATCGTTGTTGCTGATGACTGGGAATGCACCAGTCCGGAGCCTGTGGTACATATTACCTGGTGGGGCTCATACAAAAACTGGATGTCCGATACTGACCAGCCGGTTCCACCGCCCTCGGTACGTCCTTCTGCGTTTAGGCTCAGCTGGCATAAATATGAGCATACTGGGGAGTTCAGCACACCAGGTCCGCTCATTTATGAGACAATCTGTGACTCATTCACCGAAGAGTGGTATGGAGCAGTGCCTGATAACTGGGAGTCGCCGACTTCCTGGGAGCACGAGTACATTTATGACCAGGACCTTCCCACATCATGGGCACAGGTTTTAGGTAGCAAATATTTTCTCAACATTCAGGCACTCTATTCAGGTGAACAGCCGGCATATCCCTGGGGCTGGAAGAACTCGGAGAAACACTGGAATGACGACGCTGTGAGGTCAATAGACGGTGGCGTGAACTGGGAAGAGCTACGTTGGCCACTCGGGCACCGCCTGGAGGGCAAATCAATGGATATGTCATTTGTGCTATGGACTCAAAAACCTGAAGTTACACCCACACCCACAGCTACTCCCACTCCTACCCCAATTCCTAAATGGGAACAACCGCCTAATATGATTGACGGATACGACGTTCCCTCCTGGACTACTGCACAGGGCACACCCTACTTTGTGGTCGCTGACGATTGGGAATGCTCCACTGGGCTGCCCATTGTGCATATTCGTTGGTGGGGTTCATATATCGGCTGGATGGAGGATACACCCGGTCCAGTGCTACCACCAATGGACCATCCGTATATGTTCATACTCAGCTGGCACGAATATATACCCGGTCCACCTTATAGTATGCCCGGCGAGTTAATCTGGGAAGAATACTGTACTAACTTTACTGAAGAATGGTACGGTGACGTTCCACGATGGAATAATCCCGCTCTTATTGAGCACGAATTTGTCTATGACCAGGACCTCTCTCTTCCCTGGCTTCAGGAGCAGGGTAAGAAGTATTTCCTGAATATTCAGGCAGTTTTCGACACTGAACCACCTTATCCCTGGGGATGGAAAAATTCCGAGTTCCACTGGAATGATGATGCTGTGCAGTGGAATGAGTTAATCCCGGGCTGGGAAGAGTTAGTCTGGCCACCAGGACACCGTCTTGAAGGGCAGTCTATGGATATGGCATTTGAGCTCTGGTCAGCTGCACACACTCCAACTCCAACACCGACGCCCACGCCAACTGCAACACCTACACCCACGCCAACCGTGACAATCACTCCAACACCCACACCGACACCTACACCAACACCCGCACTTAAGTGGCAACAACCACCTAATATGTTTGATGGATTTGACGTACCGTCCTGGACTACTGAAGAACGCTCCCCGTACGTGGTTGTCGCTGACGATTGGGAATGTACTTCCGGGCAACCTATTGTTCATATTCGCTGGTGGGGTTCATATATCGGCTGGATGGAGGATAACCTCGGGCCCACTCCACCACCTCCAGTTCGTCCACTATACTTCATCCTGAGCTGGCACAAATATATCCCGGGTCCGCCTTACAGTATGCCTGGCGAATTAATCTGGGAGACGTATTGCAGTAATTTTACCGAGGAGTGGTACGGTGCTGTGCCAAAGTGGAATGACCCTGCCCTTGTTGAGCACGAATATGTCTATGACCAGGACCTTGACGTACCCTGGCCTCAGAAAGCAGGAGAAAAATATTTCATCAATATTCAGGCTGTCTTCCCGGGAATTCCACCTTATGAATGGGGCTGGAAGAATTCCGAGTTCCACTGGAACGATGATGCAGTTCGTTGGGGTGATGAGTACACCACCCGGACTGAGTTGCTCTGGCCAACTGGACATCGCCTTGAAGGAAAGTCAATGGATATGGCATTTGAGCTCTGGGAGTCAGTTCCTACACCCACACCAACGCCAACACCGACTCTGACGCCGACGCCCACACCGACTCCAACCGTCACACCAACCCCAACCCCCACTCCGACTCCGACACCCACAGGCACACCAACACCGACTCCGACACCCACTCCCACAGGTACCCCTACGCCAACACCTACACCCACGTGGGAGCTGGTTGGATGCGATGATTTTGAAGGCAATACCGATGGGTGGACATTTACTGCTCCGAATGCTAATACTGCTGATGCCTCCTACACTGGTGCTTCCTCTTCCTATGACAATCATAAACTCGGCATCGCTACTGACGACACAACCAATAAATTCGGTTTCTGGGGTGGAGCCGCAGATATACCCGCTTCAACAAGTAAGCTGTATAAGTTTGTCTGGACTCTTAGCACCAATCAGTCTGATTCCCTGAAAGTGCCGACCATTCGTTTACGTGTAAGTCCATCAGATTTCAGTTACTCAATGGCAATGACAATGCAGTCAGCCAATGCAAGCTCTAACCCGTTTATGCCGACCAGTACGAACAAAGACTACAATATGTATGTGCTTCCGCTCTCCACTGCTAATATGTTCCCGAACTTTGATGTATACGACTTTACCCATAGTGGTTCAAGTGCGGATAGTGGCGAGGTGTATCTGGATGAGCTCTGTGTATATCGTATGGATGTTCCCTCCACAGGCTGGACATCAATCAGTACACCTGCGTTCAATACCTGGAGTGCTTTGACAAGTATCTCTCCATATCATTCGGTCACAAGTGGAACCAGTGGTGGGTTACAACTCACCTCCTCAGTGTCAGAGAACTTTGCGTTCGGATTCTGGACGAGCCCAAATGTGACGGATATGACTGCTGATACACTCTACCGTGTAGTGTTCAATGTATCCAGTAGTGCGACCTCGCCGCCGAATGGTATGTTCAGGGTTGCCAGTGAGGACCTACAGGTAAGCTACCGACTGAGATACTTCCCGGCTACTGCACCTGATTCCGACGGCGAAGACTATCCAGTCTACTTTGAGGCGCATAACTTTGTGAGCGGTCAAGCAGGGTTCAACCTGAACTACGAGATAGCAGACTTTGAGAACACTCAAGGCGGTACCATTACTCTATCCACAGTCACAATTGAAAGCCATTCAGTGATACCATAGGAAAATAAACAGTAAGAACATATAGTGATAATATCTGATGTCGGGTAAGAGATGGACAGCACTCATCTCTTACCCGTTTTTTTATGTATGTCCATTAAACACAATGAACCAGAAAGGTCTATTTTCTACTCTTTGAAGGTTTTACCGGGTGTATGTTCTTCATAAATAAATGGTAAATCATTCTTCAAATACGCTACTGTAATTATAGAATCCTTAAATTATTTTGTTAAAACAGGCATTGCCTTTTCTGCTTTTTATTTTATTTGAGATTTTGAGAGATAATTTCATTGACGTGCGTATCGCTAAACATTTAAGTTTATATATTTCTGAAGATTTTTACATAACCTACGGAATAAGGAGTGAATACAAATGGCTAAATTGATGGTTGACAAATTGGAAAACATTGAAGGGAAACGGGTCTTCTGTCGTGTGGACTTTAACGTTCCTTTAGACGAGCAACAAAACATAACAGATGATACCCGGATTAAGGCGTCGTTACCAACGATACGATTTTTGCTTGAAAAAGGGGCACGACTTATTCTGGCATCGCATCTTGGCAGACCAAAAGGCAAGGTCATCCCGGAGATGAGTCTACGACCAGTGGCAAAGCGGTTAGGGGAACTCCTTGGACAGGATGTTAAGTTTGCACCTGATTGCGTGGGAGCAGAGGTGGAAAAAATGGTCTCTGAACTCCGCCCCGGAGAAGTGCTACTCCTTGAGAACCTCCGATTTCATATCCAGGAGGAAAAAAACGACAAAGAGTTCGCAAAACAATTAGCGAGATTGTGCGATATATATGTAAATGATGCGTTTGGCACGGCTCATCGTGCTCACGCCTCCACACAGGGGATAACACAATTTGTGGAGAAATCAGCCGGTGGGTTTCTGATGAAGAAAGAACTGGAGTATCTGGGCAAAGCACTAAGTAATCCTGAACGTCCTTTTGTAGCACTGATTGGAGGCGCAAAAGTATCCACGAAAATTGGTGTACTTGAGAATTTGCTTACCAGAGTGGACGTCTTGCTGATTGGCGGAGGAATGACTTATACCTTCTTGAAGGCAAAGGGACTTGAAATTGGTAACTCGTTGTTAGAACCCGAGGCAGTTAACCTGGCACAGAAAATAATGGAGAAATCTGAGTCCCTACCCGGGGTTCAACTAATCCTGCCAGTAGATTGTCTTATCGCAGACAGGTTTGATGAGACAGCCGAGACAAAAGTTGTCCCTGTTGAGAACATCCCGCAAGGGTGGCAGGGCGTGGATATTGGGGATAAGACGTTTGAGCTCTTTGCAAACGAGTTGAAGCGAGCAAAAACAATCGTCTGGAACGGTCCTGTAGGTGTATTTGAGATTGATAAATTTGCTCAGGGAACAAAAAAGATTGCAGAGCTACTTGCGTCCTCAGACGCAACAACCATCATAGGTGGAGGGGATACTGTAGCTGCTGTGGTTAAGTTCGGACTTACGGATAAGATGAGCCATGTCTCCACCGGTGGGGGTGCATCCTTAGAATTCCTCGCAGGTAAAGAATTGCCGGGAATTGCCGCTCTTTCTGAGGTATAGATAGAAGTATCTTAACCAAGATACAGAAACCACAATCAATAATGAGTATCCACACATCAATTGAGCTCTACGACCGAGCGCTGCGGAAATTAGTGGGTGGGGTAAACAGTCCAGTGCGGTCGTTTGGTGCAGTGGGTGGCACACCTATTTTCATCAGGGAAGGTAGAGGCTCAAGAGTTGTTGATGAGGACGGCAACGAATATATTGATTATGTATGTTCCTGGGGTGCTTTAATCCTTGGGCACGCACATCCCAGAGTGGTTGAAGCAGTGAAAAACACCGCGGAGAAAGGTACCTCTTTTGGAATGCCGACCTCCCTGGAGGTAGAGCTGGCAGAGCTGCTCTGCGAGGCGTTCCCTTCAATTGAAAAAGTCAGACTGGTTAATTCCGGGACAGAAGCCACAATGTCAGCACTTCGCCTTGCCCGGGCATACACCGGCAGAACCAAGTTCATCAAATTTGATGGGTGTTATCACGGGCATGCTGATTCATTTCTGGTAAAAGCAGGAAGTGGCGCTACAACCCTTGGGGTACCGGATAGTCCTGGAGTACCAGCTCTCATCACCGCTGAAGTGATGTCGTTACCTTACAATTCACTTGAAGCAGTAGAGAAGGCTTTTGAGATTAATGAGGGTGAAATAGCAGCCGTATTTGTTGAGCCCGTAGCTGCAAATATGGGTGTGGTGCTTCCGAAAAAAGGATTCCTGGAGGGGCTTCGAGCTATCACACGTAAATATGGTGCACTCCTCATCTTTGATGAAGTTATCACAGGTTTTCGTCTGGCGTATGGAGGCGCCCAGACCGAGTTTGGTATTGATGCGGATATAACCATTCTGGGCAAAATTATTGGTGGTGGTCTACCGGTAGGTGCTTATGGGGGCAAAGCCGATATTATGCATCTGCTCGCTCCAGAGGGACCAGTTTATCAAGCAGGAACACTTTCCGGTAATCCACTCGCGGTCAGCGCAGGTATAGCTACACTTTCCTGGTTAAAAGAAAATAATCCATACAAAGAGCTTGCAAGAAAAACTAAATTATTGTGCAATGGGATTTACGGAATCGCTCAGAAGCAGGGTATACCTGTTCAGATAAATTTTAAGAGTTCAATGTTAACGGTATTTTTTACTGAAGAACCTGTTGTGGATTACACCACAGCACTGAGGAGCGACAGAAAACAATATGCAGAGTTCTTCCATCACTTGCTGGCTGAAGGGATATATATCCCACCTTCGCCTTTTGAATCCTGGTTTATCAGTACGGCTCATCGCACCGAAGATATAGAAAAAACACTTGAAGTAATTGATAAAGGACTTTTAAAATTACGAAAATATTAAAATTTTACTTGCATCATTTTATTAGAATTTATAAAGAGTGGCATAGTTCTTTAGAATTAAAAGAGGTGAATCATTATGGCATTGGGCTCAAAATACACAATAGGGTTGGACATTGGTTCTTCCTCGGTTAAAGCGATTCAGATGCGAAAAGCCGGCAAGACCTTTGTCATAGAAAAAGTTGGTATCGCCGACATCTACCCCGGAGGGGAAAGAGCTGGAGGGGATGAGCGAGAACGTGCTCTCCGGGTTCAGGCAATCCGCCAGGCTCTGGAGAATGGAAAAATCAAGGCTAAATACGCCATTACCTCTCTTAGTGGTGAATCAATTATCGTGCGTTACATCCAGATGCCTTCAATGCCTGAAGATGAACTTAAAAATGCCGTTCGCTGGGCAGCGGAAGAGTATATCCCTTATTCAATAGACGAGGTAAACATTGATGCAGCGATATTGGGGCGAAGCAGCTCTGGCACCGGGGAAGAGGTGGATGTGCTCCTGGTCTCCGCTAAAAAAGAACTCGTAGATGAACACGTCTCACTTGTTAATGAAGCAGGACTTACTCCTGTGATTGTTGACCTGGCTTCTTTCGCATTTGTGAACTGTTACGAAATGAACTATGACCCCAGCCCTGAGGACGTGATTGCACTTGTTAATATTGGTGCTGGCATCACGAATATCAATATCTACCAGGGACGTACATCCAGGTTTTCGCGTGATATTGCGATTGCTGGCGATACTATCTCTTCAGCACTTCAGTCGCGACTTGGTGTGGGGTTTCCTGAAGCTGAACAACTCAAAATAGCTGTCGGACTGCCTATGGAAGAATCACAACCCATAGAGACCGCTGGCGAGACAGAGGGTTCATTGATAGAAACTATTCGTGGTACAGTGGATAAACTCACCCGGGAAGAACTGGAGGAGGAATCTACTGAAGCCACCGCTGCTAAGGTCATTCGCAACAGCGTTAATAATATCATCAATGAAATAAAACGCTCAATCCAATTTTATGAGAATCAACCCAAAGGAAAACCCGTTCAAAAACTTGTGCTGGGTGGGGGGACAGCCTGCCTTAAAGGATTGACAGAGTATTTACATCAACAAATTGGGCTACCCGTGGAGATTATTAATCCAATTCAACGTATCTCCACCGCAGGGAGAGACGTTGATAGCTCTTTTATAGAGAAAAATAAAGAAATTTTGGCTGTAGGAATAGGATTAGCCCTCAGAAAGGTGGTAGATTAAATGATACGCATTAATTTATTGCCAGCCGAAGCCCAAAAAAGACGCGTTAAAAAACGCGGTGTACCGCCAGAAGCGGGTATGCCCGCTGTACCAAAAGAAGGGGGTATCTCACCCATCGTTATAGGTATCCTGATAATCTGCTTTGCTGTGGTCGGGGGGCTGGGGTTTATGATTTATAAACAAAAAGTTGCTGATGAACTCCTGCTCCAGGAAAAGAAGAACGCGGTCGCTATGTACCAGAAGAAGATTAAGAACATTGAAAAACAATATGCTGATTTGAAAAAGCGTATGGAGTTGACCTCCAATGAATTAGAGATATTGCGTGCTCTTGACCCACCTAACCGCCTGTTATGGTCAGAGAAACTGAATATGCTTGCAGAACTTATACCTGACGGGATTTATCTCACGCAGATAAAACTTACGGAGTCGGTCTCAGAGGTTCAGACAAAGGAATCAAGACAACGCTACAATGAATGGGTGAAAAAAGGTAAAAAAGGCAAAGCACCTAAAATTGTAAAGAAACCTATCATCACACAGAGATTATTCCTTTATGGAGTAGCACGCGCAGAAACACCCGAAGATAGGTTACGACTTGTATCAAAGTTTAGCGAAGCACTGAAGAACTTTAAATGGAAGACTTCTAAGGGTGAAATTCACTCTTTCTATGAGCACTTTGTCGGTGAGATTGATACCCGTGAATTAGTAGCCACACAGGTTGAGGGTATCCCGGTGACTAGGTTTACGTTTATTCTTAAGACAAAGCCGTTCAGTACTTAATTCATAAAGAAAGGAGTGCTTGGAATGAGGTTTACTGAACTTGATAAGAAGGTACTCCAGATTGGTGTCCTGATAGCAGTGGTCATTGGAGTAATTTTGCTTTATTATATGTGGGCAATTCAGCGTCCCTTGATTAAACAGCACATCAAAGAACGTGCAAAACTGGAGAAAAAGGCAAAACAACTTAAAAAGCAATACACCGAGATGCTCCGACTGGTTAATCAGCAGGATAAGCTAAAACGGGAAGTTGCACTGCTGGAGGAGGCTGCCAAACGTCTACCACGTTCTCGCGACAGATTTAATTTCTTCGTTGAACTCAGCGACATCCTCCAACTCACTGGCGTCCGCTATAGCAAGATTGTCCCCAAAAAAGAAAGTGTTAAAGCCTACTATACTGAAATCCCTTATGAAATCGTCTGCCTTGCCCGGTACCATGAATTTGGACAATTCCTTAATATGATTGAGCAGAACCCTCGTCGGTTTATGCGCGTAAAATCTTTTACTATCCGTAACGATAAGAAACGTCCCAGTCTGCATCCTATTACTGTTGGGGTAGCGACGTTTATGTTTAACAGATGATGAAATCCCTGAGGATGAATTAAGTTTACTTTTTAAGATGCCGAAAAAAATTTATTGAGAAACACTCAGCATAACAATTGAGGAGATGGTTATGATGATTCACAGGATAAGGAATATATTCATAATAGTTATGTTCTTACTCCTGAGTTTGCCGGGCATTGCTCAGGAGATACCATTGCCCGTAGCTGAAGATACCTCTACTACCTCCCCGGAGAGTGAGGTTGAGAGGATTAAACGTGAAATCCTGGAGTTGTATCCTGCGGTTGATTTTGGCAGGGAGGTAGATGAACCGAAAAAACCCCGCTGGTTATTTGAAGAAGAAGATGACGTTCGTCAGCTCCTCGGGCTCAATCCACGATTTATCTATAACCCCAAAAACCTGCGCGACCCTATGGTCATTCCCTGGATTCGGCAAAATGTCATCGCTCAAGAACTCTTTAATGACGTCCGCAAACTCGTCCAGCAGGAACGATACGACGAGGCTATACAACTCCTGACCAAAATAATTGATTCATACCCCGGCACTTCTGTATATTCCCAGGCTCAGAAAGAGCTGCAGAAATTGAAAAATATCATCTCAAAGCAGATAACAGCCCAACAGCAGAAAGCCGGACAGGAACGTGTCATATTACCTACCTGGGTCTACGAAAATACCAAAGGCGTCATCTGGGACCCTCAACGACCCGTTGTACTGGTTGGTGAGTATACCCTCGGTGTTGGCGAGGCAATACCTAAATATCCATCTATTACTGTTGAGCGTATCCAGAAGAAACTTGTCGTTTTTAAGTACAAAGAGAAATTATTTCAGGTAACTGTGGAAGCCTTATGAGTCTTACACTTATATATACAAACTTCTGAGGAAAGGAGCACTTGGACAAATGGGTAAAAACAATAGGATGAGAAAAGGATGTGTGTTAGTATGTCTGGTTTTGATAAGTTTATTTGCTTTTTCGCAACAACAAAATATCCCTCAACAGAATACAAAAACATTCACAAACAAAGACCTGGTACCAGAGAGCAATATTGGTAGTGGCCAGTCTGGTTCGCCCTCATCATCATCACCCGCTCAGCAGAAACAATCAAAAACTCCACAGGAGGAGGGACAGGTCTCCTATTATCTACCCCCTACACCGAAAAAATCTCAAACAATTGCCGGGGCATCCGCATCGGAGATTGCTGACCTGCTTAACAAGCCCATTTTCCAGCAAAAAGTTACCCTCGTCTTTAAAGACGCTGACCTGCAGGATGTCATCCGGCTCATCGCTAAAAAGACCGGCATCAACGTCATTATGTCAAAAAAGGTGGTCAGGGGTACCGTGACAGTTCATCTGGAGGATGTGCCCCTTGGTGTGGCACTCGATGTTATCCTGAAAACTAACGGGCTGGGGTACGTGCTGGAGAAAGGCGACATCGTTCGGATTGTCCCGCGTAAGATGGTTCAGATTAAGCCGGTGGAGGTGGAAACAAAATTGTTCTTTATTAACTGGGTACC
>JAGHBZ010000452.1 GCA_021160705.1 Candidatus Sumerlaeota bacterium | reverse complement strand
GGATAATATGAGCCGGGTGTTGAAACACAAACTCTATGGCAGAAGAGATAATCAAATCTTTACTATAAAATCCTGAAAATCCGGGGAATCCAATAATTGCAAGAATGGCAATAAAAAATGTAACAGTGGTGATAGGCATTTTTTTTGCCAGCCCGCCCATCTCTCGCATAGAATTAGTATGGACAGCGTGAATAACACTTCCTGAACCAAGAAAGAGCAGTGCCTTGAACGTAGCATGCGTGGTCAGATGAAACATACCCGCCACAAAAGAGCCCACACCCAGTCCTAACATCATATAACCCAGCTGGCTGACCGTAGAATACGCCAGTACGCGTTTTATATCGTCCTGAACAAGGGCGATGGTCGCTGCAAAAAACGCAGTAAACCCGCCGATATACGCAATAACCAGCAATGCTTCTGGTGAGAATACCGGGAAAAGCCGTGCAACCAGATATACGCCAGCCGCAACCATTGTGGCAGCGTGAATTAGTGCACTGATAGGAGTCGGACCCTCCATAGCATCTGGCAACCACACATGAAGCGGGAATTGCGCAGATTTACCCATAGCACCAAAAAATAACCCCAACCCCACCAGCGTCAGGAGAGTACCGCTGATTTTACCCACTGCAACCGCATGAAAAACATCCACATATCTCAATGAACCTGTTTTAAAGAAAATGATAAGAATGGCTATGAACATTCCTACATCGCCTATTCGGGTAACTATAAAGGCTTTAATAGCGGCATTATACGCAGAACGTTTCTCAAACCAATGACCAATGAGTAGATACGAACTCAGTCCCACAAGCTCCCAGCACATATACAGGTTGATAAGATTATTTGAGAGCACCAGTCCCAGCATAGAAGTGGTGAACAATAAGAGATGAGTGTAATATCGGCAGTATCTAACATCACCGTGCATATACCCAATGGAGTAGAGATGAACCAGAGCACTAATGAGCGTGACCACACCAAGCATAACAATGGTGAGATTATCTACCAGGATACCTGCAGGAATAACCCTATTGCCCAGGTTAAGCCAGGGCACTTCAAAGGGCAGGTTGTAGTGAGCACCGGTAATCAGCATTCTGGCAAATAGGTACGAGGCAATACCTAATGATGCAAACACCGCGGTTGTTGCCAGCCAGTCGCCTTTACGTGGCAACATCAGACCTAATACGGTATGCACGACCAGCGTTGCTCCTGGTATTAACAAGACCAATAATGCTAATTTTACCGTCGGGTCAAGCATATCTTACATTTCAGAGTATTTAGAGAATCTGTATTGTTCAAACTCCTTAAAAAGTGTTATCGTTTCATCCTTCCTGCACGGTCAACGTCAATAGCGCCGAGATTAGCAAAAAGATTTATCACGATAGCCAGTGCGACAGCGACTTCACACGCCGCCAGCAGGATGATAAAAATCACAAATATCTGTCCTTCAATCCCACGCTCAGCATACCGGGAGAATGCAACAAAGTTGAGGTTTGCGGCATTAAGTACCAGCTCCACACCGATAAGCACACCCACGGCATTGCGTCGTGAAATAATAGCAATAAGCCCAAGCACAAAAAGAATTGCTGCTACTATGAGATAATGTATGAGCCCAACTGTCATTTTCCCTCCTTGCGCCGCACCAGATATGCAGAGCCTATAAGTGCTGCAAGTAATGTGACAGATGATATTTCAAAAGGAAGCAAATATTTCGTTAGCAAAAGCCTGCCAATGGTGGCAGTTGTCGGTGCCATAGGTTTGGGTGGAATCTGGTGCCAGAGACCCTGTGCAATGATAAATATAAGAATAAGGTAAAACGCCAACCCGGCAATTGTCCCGGCAATATACGTTGTTCGTTTTTCAATGCCGAGTTCTTCAAGTGTGCGGTGCGTGAGTAAAATACCAAAGAGCAGGAGTACCAGGATTCCCCCGGCATAGACCACAATTTGTACTATAGCGAGGAAATCCGCTGATAATAGAAAATAGAACCCAGCCATCCCGCACAGCGTAAAAAACAGAGCAAATGCGGCATTAATCACACTGCGTGCGAACACTGCAATGAGCGCTGAAATAACCACCACACCACACGTCACGTAAAAAACGATAATTATTGCTATTTCTTTTCCAGCCATCCTTATTCGCTTACTGTTGAGCGTTCACTGTAAATATCCTCAGCCAGTTCACGCACACAACCTGCTCGGTCATAACTGCACAGGTTATACTCCTTGCCCATCTTAATACAATGTGTCGGACACGCCTCCACGCATAGATTACAAAACAGGCATTTTGTATAATCTATCCTGTATGATTTAATCCGAGCCTTTTTGCCCTTGCCTTCATACTGAAGTGAAATGCAATCAATAGGACAGGCTTTAACACACATCTCGCAGGCAATACATTTCTCCTGCTCATAGATATGTAGCCCACGAAATGCCTCCTCTATGACAGGGAGTTCATCAGGGTATTGCAATGTGACGGGTTTCTGGAAAAAGACCTTTATAGTCACTCCCATACCCGCTGCTATGGTCGCCAGAGACCTATAAATATTTACAAAATATTCTGCTACTTTATTTTTAGGTCTTCTCATCGTAACCTGAGTTTATGTGCCGTATTGACTCTGCGCATATTCCGCATATTTCTAAAAAATTGCACTCTGAATTGCGGCTCCCAACAACGCACCCAATGAAATCGGCAATAGATATTTAAGACTGGTGCTCAGTAGCTGGTCAATTCGTAGTCGTGGGAGTGTCCAGCGTAGCCAGAGCATCACAAACAGGAGAAAATATGTCTTACTCAGAACATTAATCAGCCCCAGGAGGTTTCCCAACCAGCCTTGTGCCCGGGGAAGGGGACCATTCCAGCCGCCAAGAAAAAGTAGTGAGGTCACTGCACACACCAGATACATTGCAGTATATTCTGCCAGGAAAAAGAAGGCAAACCGCATCCCGCTGTATTCAGCATGATAGCCAGCCACGAGCTCTGACTCAGCCTCTGGCAGGTCGAATGGGACTCGCTTTGTCGCCGCAAGTCCCGCTATATAAAACACAAAACCTGCAATAAACGTAAACGGACTCTTCAGCGGACTGATAAACCATTGCCAGGGTAACCACCCCTGAGCATTCGTAATCCCGTGCAGAGTCAGAGACCCTGTGAATACGACAACTGTAAGAACAGATATTCCCATAGGGAGTTCGTAGCAAATCATCTGCGCAGCATGACGCATACCGCCGTAAAGTGCCCACTTATTGTTTGAACCCCAGCCCGCCATAATTATGCCAATTACCTCAAAGGCTGTGAGCGCTAATAGATAGAACACACCCACATTCATCTTGCTTAGATACAGGCTTTCTGAGTATGGCAGAACCACAAATGGTGCAAATGCACCAAAAAACACCAGAAATGGCGCTATGATGAAGAGCACCTTATGCGAGGTGGGAATAATGATGTCTTCTTTCATAAAGAGTTTTATGGCGTCCGCAATGGTCTGCAAGATACCATGCGGACCCACTCGCATCGGTCCATAACGCGCTTGAATATGCCCTGCTACTTTCCGCTCAAGATACACCCAGATTATGACCATCACACTTATATACCCCAGCACCACGCCCGCACCAATTAAGATAAATACTGCGTAAACAAATATAGACGGTACCTTTGTCAACAAGGGCACGTGGGTGAGCAGGTATTCTATCAGTTCTCGCATTTCCTTTTAGTTCTCAGCCCCCGAATATCAATTGTTCTGTTTTCGGTCTCTTTTTCAAAACCTTATAGTTGCTTTAAGCAATCTGTCAGATTCTGTCGGGCTGTCTTTCAGCTCTCTCAGCTTTTTCTCTGAGAGCAAAGAATTTTTTACCTGTCAACTTCGCCCAGCACTATGTCTATTGAGCCGACGATTACAATGACGTCTGCCAGAAGACAATCCTTGCAAATAGCATTGGTTATTGAGAGGTTGCAGAATGATGGTGCACGAATCTTTAGTCTGTACGGTTTTGTCCCGCCATCGCTTACCAGGTAGAACCCCAGTTCACCGCGTGGGTTTTCGCATCGGACGTAGACTTCCCCTTTTGGCAATTTCAGGATTTTTGGCACTTTTGCCCGAATCGCTCCTTCTGGCATTCTATCAAGTGCCTGCTCAATTATCTTTGTGCTCTCAATTATCTCTCGCATCCTTACCCAGTACCTGTCCCAGGAATCTCCTACTGTGCCCATCAGACCTTCGCCTACTGGTATATCAAAGTCAAATGTATCGTAGAAGCAATATGGGTCGTTCTTTCTCAAATCCCATTTTACACCAGAACCTCGCAGACAGGGTCCGGTCAGACCATACTCAATCGCCATCTCTGGCGGAATAACTCCCACGTCTGCTGTCCTTCTGACAAAAATCTCGTTAAAAGAAAGCAGTGTGTTGTAGTCATCCCATACCGCACGCATCGTCTTGATGAAATCTCTTATATCCTGGGCGATTTCCGGGGTTATATCAGCCATCACTCCACCAATCCGACAAAGATGATAGGTCAGGCGAGCCCCGAACCATTTCTCAAAAATTGAAAGAATAGTTTCACGCTCACGAAATCCATAGAAAAACGGAGTAAATGCACCGGTCTCCATTCCAAAAGTTCCATACGAGATAAGATGGCTGGCAATTCGGTTGAGTTCCGCACCAATGACCCGGAGATAAGTTGCACGTTCAGGGACCTCAATTCCCGCAAGGCGCTCCACTGCCAGACAATAACAAAGATTATTATTTATTGCGCCGAGATAATCCAGTCGGTCAGTGTAAGGAACAAACTGTGGATACTCCACGCTCTCCCCGATTTTCTCTGCACAGCGGTGCAAATAACCAATATAGGGTTGGGTCTCCGTGACCCATTCGCCATCTGTCTTCACCACCAGCCGCAAAACCCCGTGGGTGGATGGGTGTTGCGGTCCCATATTGACCAGAATCTCATGCGTATGTAGATAATCCACGCTCATCCTGTTCATTAGTCCTGAAAGACCCTGTTCACTTATTGGGAATCCCGTGATATTCTGCTGGTTCCTGATAATCTTTCCGCAAAGGATGTCCTTCCCAATCTTCGGGCAGGAGAATCCGTCTCAAATTTGGATGTCCCTTAAACTTTACACCCAACAAATCATAGACCTCTCTTTCCAGCCAGTCAGCTGACCTCCACACCCCGGTGACCGAATCTACTATCGGGTTATCCCGTGAAAGTCTCACTTTTATCACAAGTTTGTGTCCTTTTAAGTACGAGAATATGTGATAGACCGTCTCAATTATCCCCTCATCAGGATAATCTACTCCACTAATGCAGGAAAGAAAATCAAACGCCAGTTCCTTTTCGTGTTTCAGAAATCTCATTATCTGCACGATGGCATCTGGCGAGATGATGATATAAGGGTCAATATTCTCGTCGTTTTTCTCTAAAATCTTATCCCCAAAGCGCCCTTTCAGGAGTGTATATATTTCTTCAAAGGTCATTTGCTTTTCATTTTCAGAAGGTTATGGAGTTTGTCTCGCAAAATCGCCTCTTTTTTTAGAATCTTTTCTTGAAGTTTCATTAACCCGTCTAAAAATGCCTCTGGTCTGGGTGGACAACCAGGAATATACACATCCACAGGCACTATCAGGTCAACACCTTTAACTACATGGTAACCATATTTGTAATAAGGACCCCCACTTATAGCGCACGCACCCATTGCCAGCACATATTTAGGCTCAGGCATTTGTTCGTAGAGACGTTTTACACGAGGTGCCATCTTATAAGTAACCGTGCCGGCAACCACCATCACGTCGCTCTGGCGTGGTGTACCCCGAAACGCACCTGCACCGAATCGGTCAATATCAAACTTTGGCGCACCAATCGCCATCATCTCAATTGCACAACACGCCAGCCCGAAGGTCATTGGCCATAACGAAGACAACCGTGCCCAGTTGAACAGATAATCCACTGGTAGAACCAGTACATTGGGCAGGGATTTATCAGGACACAGTTCAGGAATAGAAAATGGATTACGAGGTTTTGACCAGTTAATTGCGTTTTTATTTCTTACGTACTTCTTTTTCATTCAGGGTTATGACTCTCTTCCACTGAATAAGGTGATTCTGGAGCCCTTAGCCAGTCCAGTGCTCCTTTATGCCAGGCATAGATAAGCGCTATCACCAACACGACCACAAAAAAGGCGACCTCTCCTACCGCAACAAGCATCAGCGTTCTGGAAATAAGCTTGAAGTGCTGTAAGACCAGTATTACTGGAAATAAACAAACCACCTCCACATCAAATATCAAAAACACCAGCGCTATGTTATAAAATCGGATGTTATACCTTACCCAGGAGCTACCAAACGGAGGTTCTCCACATTCATAGATAGTGTTTTTTTCGGGTGTGGGTTTTTGAGTACGGACCAGTCTTCCAACCAGTAGCGTCCCAAAGACCAATACTCCCGTGAGCACAAGAAAAACCACTATGTTCGCAAAATCATAAAGCATCACTCAGATGAACATCTTCTCACAATAAAAATAATTACAAAATGGAAAGATTAACGTCCCGTTACAAAAAGTCAATGTCAAAAAAACAAAAAATCTATCCTCTGATTATGCGAAGTATACTTATTTTGCAAAAGCACCCTTACAAATGAACTATACTGTGTGATTGATAAATACCTTATGCTTCCTTTTCCCACTGATGGACACCTGCTCCGTGCTGTTGGCTTGAGC
>JAGHBZ010000455.1 GCA_021160705.1 Candidatus Sumerlaeota bacterium | reverse complement strand
GAAATATTCCGGCGAGTATGTTCGACTTGATACTGAGTGGGTCTCCGCAGGAAAATGGCGAGTCTCCTATTCCACATCGGAAATCGACCGTGTAGTTGTTGGCGTATCAGACATTTATGGAAACGTACGGCTCGCTGAGGTGCACGATGGGTCTCGCCGATGGACCACTCAATCTGAACTCTATCACTGCCGACCGGTCCATATTGACGTTGAAACCTTCGTCAACAGGGCAGTGCTTGATAAATCTTCAACCCCGAGCATTGTCATTAATCAATCAAGCCACGACAGCCAGACAAATGTGTTGCGTCGTTCTTATTGGATTGGTCAGACGTTTATCCCTCGCTCTACCGGGATTTCAAGAGTTGTCTTTGGTGCAAAAGTAAATCAACCTGCACAATATCGCGTAGAACTTCGCTCCACGCTTGCCAGTGGGTTTCCTGATGATAATCCTTCTGGATTGCTGGCTTCTGGTACTACATCTATTGACTCCACAGGGACTACCCCTGTATGGCTTAATTATAACGGGTTGCAACTGGATGGACGCTCGTATGTCCTGCTATTTAAACTCATAAGTGGTAATGCGGAAATTCGTCTTAACACTCAGAACGTGTATCCAGATGGTATGCTTATTCGGGCATACTCTCTGGAGTGGATAACTATCCCTGAGTTTGATTGTTTGTTTCAGATTTTTGACGAGACCCACTCCATCTCAATAAACCAACCCCTTTATGATAGCGATGCTTATGTCTCAGAACGAGGATATTTTGTTGCTCAGACGTTTTTAGCCAAAGTAGGTAACATCGCAGGAATCGAGATTAACGTAACAGCACCTGACGCTGGCATAATAGTTGACAACGATGACGGTTCACCCGCATACGTGGAAAAGGGTACCGTTCCCTGGCAAACAAGCTCAAGTCCTGGATATAACAATCTGACATATCGCTATAATATGGCTGGTTCAGATGCTACTGCAACCTGGACCGCTAACCTTCCCGAGCCCGGTAATTATGATGTCTATGCTATCTTCAGGCAAAGCACAAATCGTGTCACTTCAGCCAGATATGTTATTAACGCATCTGATGGAATGCATACAGTTTATCTGAATCAAAATGGAAACAATATGATGGTGGAAAAGCATCTGGGTCTTTTCCATTTCAATGCAGGTGATAATTCTATAACTCTGGATGCTCAGAATAGCTCACCCGCTGGTAGTGCTGTTATTGCGGATGCTATCAGGTTCAGGCTAACAGCCACATCCACACCCGGAGCAACCCCAACTCCACCAACCAGACTCCCTGCCTCAGAAGTTGATGAGACAATCGGTATACAACTACGAAGAACATTGTCTGACGGTTCCCCTGATTTTTCTTTTGACTCACTCTTGAGTAAAAAGAATTTTACTATTCCCGGAGTCGGGATTTATTATCTTCCACTTGATTGGTCAATCTCCTCAGAAGACCTTAATACAACCCTGGCGTTAACTTTCGTGAGTCCAATGGAAGGCAAAAGCTTGATTCAACTTGCTACTGATACTTCAAATCCCTACCCGCACGGAAGTCTGTATGTATCCGATGACCTCGTTGATATTACACATCTGGAGAACCAGGATATTTACTTTAAGTTGTTCACCAGGGGATATGAGCCCGAGGGAACACTGACGATGGAATACGATGTGGGGGAAAGAGTCGCCTGGACAAGTGCAACTCTTGCCACCGGACCTCTCCCTCCCGGTACTTCAATTCAATGCAGGTTCAGATTCGGCGATACACCCTCAGAATTATACTCAGCAGTCTGGACAGAATACTACTCCGGAGAGCAGATTTATTTCCATCCTGCACACCGTGGTCGGCTCGCTCAGGCAGAAGTTCTCCTCCGCTCAACCGGGGAGTCCACACCTGTGTTTGATAGTCTTGAACTCTTCTATAAACCTATTGCGATAAAATCCAGCTTATGGCTTCTGTATTGATAAAATCCACAGATATGAATTCAAAAGGACACCATTCCTGTGAATTAACCCCTGCAGAGAACACACTATATAATTACCAACCACTTCCATCACCCAGCTCATCTATTGCTTTTCTTTCAGTTTAAATAGACTTGACAATCAACCCATAGATGTAAGAGACTATATTTTTGACGATATGTTATAAATGAAGAGTCGGGGCGTAGCGCAGCCTGGGTAGCGCACCACCTTGGGGTGGTGGGGGTCGCTGGTTCAAATCCAGTCGCCCCGACCAGTTTAGTGATAGCTCTGCTCTCGCTCCCCCTTTAGAACGGGCCTTCTGAGAATCTCTTCCTGAGTTTATGTTACCTCTTCCCACTCCGCCACGAATAATAAAATAGAGACTCCTGTCTGCGCTGTCCTTGTAATCCAATTTTCATTCTCTCTCAGGACAAAGTTTACAATCCAAAGTACACAGTTAAATACTACACCCAGAACCCACCTATTGAACTTTTAAAGACGTTAATTGCTCCCACGATAAAAACACTTGATATACATTTTCAGGTTTTGCGCCGGGTCCAAACTCACACTGAGCAATGCAGCCCCCATTACACCACAGGGTATCATAGACGATTTTAACAGCCTTCTCTATATCCTCCTGAGTTCCGTGGGGAAGGAGATATTGTCTATCAATTTCGCCCCAGAAGGTAATTTTTCCGGCAAAAGGTTTCAGGTTTTCCACGCCCATACAAAACAACTGAGAATTAATGGCATCAAGGTGCAGTTCAATAAGTTCAGGAAATATAGGAAGGATATAACCGTCGGAGTGCATAAATACCTTTTTGCCATAAGAATGAGCTATTTCAATATAGTCTTTGTACAATGGTTTAAAAATTTCTTTCCAGACCTCAGGATTTATCAAGAGTGCATTTTGCGCTCCCCAGTCGTCCATAAAGAGGAGGGCATCAACTTGAGTTTCCCGCCCCCATAATTCCAGAAGTTCGCAATAGAAATTGTGAAGTTCCTTCAAGAAATATCGCAAGCCAGCTGGCGGGTCGAGGAGGTCTATGTAAAGGTTCTCAGTGCCACGTAGAAATTGAAGACGCTCAAAGGGTCTGGGACAACAACCCGCCAGAACAAATTTGTCTGTCTTATCCACATCTCTGTTTACCGCATCCACATCCACACTCAACCACTCCCTGGGGAAATGAACTTTTTTCATATCCTCATCCCAATCTTTGATGATGGGGTCCTTAACTTCACCGCAAATACCCGCCTGTACATTCTCAAAGGTACATCCCCATTCATCTACAAATTTACCAACACTCCATATATCTCCAGATGTTTTTGATTTCTCTTTGAGATGTGAATCAGCAAATATTATGTCATCCGGGAAATCATTATGTATACGTTTCACTTCATCAGGATGATGCAGATTAGCCCAGGGTAGAAGCCAGAGCTGTCTGGGTGCTCTTGGTGGTGAGTCAAAATTCAAAGTCCGATAAACAATTTCTCGTGGTGTTATCCTCATATCAGTTGCTCTTTCCTAAAATAGATTCAAGGTTGTATGCAAGATAATTGGCTGAGTTTCCCGGACACAGAGGCATTTCTTATCCGCTTTTTATAAATTTCTCCACATCGGATAAGGAAGGAAGAGCTGGTATTGCTCCGGTTTTCGTGCAGGCAAGGGCACCCGCAGCATTTGCCCATCGGATTATACCTCTCAACTCATCAAAAGATAAATCCGAAATATCTTTACCTCCTTCAAAAGCACGGAGCAATCGGACTAAAAGAGCTGCAACAAAGGCATCTCCCGCTCCAGTAGTCTCAGCAACTTTAACTTTAAAACCGGAAACAAAATCGCTGTGTTTTTGCGTGGTAAAATACGCTCCCTTCTCGCCACAGGAGACCACTACCAGCTTAACACCCTGTCTCAAAATAGACTTTGCCCCGTCACTGAAATTTTTCACTCCTGTGACCAATTCCCATTCTTCTTCGCTGATTTTAACCACATCCACTTGCTCCATAACTGACCAGATGCGTTCTCGTGCCTCTTCTGGTGAACGCCATAGGTCAGGACGATAATTTGGGTCATACGATACCATTAACCCGCCCTGACGCGCTATGGTTAAAGCCTTCAATGTTGCTGAACCAGGCAATTCATCTATAAGACTTATTGAACCAAAATGAAAAATCTTAGCCTGCTTTAGATAATCTTCTTTAATCTGCTCCGGAGCCAAGAACATATCAGCACCAGGATGCCGATAAAACACCATTTCTTTTTTCTGGTCTGAGTGTACCCCAACAAATACAAGTGTGGTACGGGCTTTGTCGATTAAATGAAGATTGCTGGTCTCAACACCTTCATCCTCAAGCAAACGTTTGAGAAATCTACCAAAATGGTCATTACCCACACAACCAATAAAACCGCTTTTTCTACCCAGCCGTGAAATGCCAACAGCAACATTAGCAGGGGCACCACCAGGTGCACGAATAAACCCCGGCGACTCCTCAAGCGATACGTCCACTTTTGAAGAGACCATATCAATCAATAATTCCCCAAGACAGATAATCTCTGCCATTTTATTTTACTCCTTTTCACAAAGTTCTAAGTGGAGTTTCAAAAATTTTCCAGGCACCAAACTTATACGGCTTACTCCAGGGGAGTTCATAGCCACGCAGCCAGGGTTCCTTATTGCGAAGAAAAGCCGATGTCAGAATGAGATTTCGCTCTGGCAAATCATAATAACTTCTTTCTCCTCTGCCGCCAGGAGCAATAAAAACAGGAAAAGTCAAATCCTGAACAAGATTAACAAAGTTGACGCCGTTAAATTTCCCACCAAGAGGAAGTATGTAATACTCAATTTTTTGCTTACCATATAGACGAATGTCATACTTTGTTTGCCTTTCCCAGCCATAATGCATCCGATTGGAAAACTGGTTTCCACCCCAAGCAAGTACATTAGCCACCACTCCATCTTTTACCCAGTGTTTTGGAGTGCCACGGTTCACATAGACCAATCCATTACACCAGAGCCAATTAATGGCAAAAATGGGTCGTTGTGCCCTTCCCTCTACATAACCGAACGGAATATCATAATAGATTTCATCACCTCCACTCTGGCGGTTACGTGTGGGAAAGTAAACATTAATCTTTGTCTCATCTTGATAGAATAACCCAATTTCGTCGCCATTAAACTCAAAAACCAGCTCTACTTTTATAATCGGCTCTTTTTTGAAAAAGAAATATGTCTCGGTAACCGGTATATGCCTCAAATAGGACTTTCTCCGTATTATATAAGCTACAGGACCTTCAAAACACTCATTTTGTTCTGAGAAGCAATTAGAATACCAGGCATTTTTTATATACGCTCGCAACTCCCCACCAAAGTATTCCTCTGTCTCAAGAAGACTGGTATTATCTCTCAGCACGATGTCCTTAATTAAAGCAGAATTTGAGAATTCAATTTTGTAATGTTGAGTTTCAATAAATTTATTAAGTGAAGTTTTAATTGTTGGCTCTGGTGAAGCAGAAGGATATGCAACATATCCGCCTCCAGGAAGGTCTATAAATCCAAGTGCCCTATCTTCAAAAGTCTGAAACGTCTTCTTATTTAATGGAGCTAATGAAGGCTCTATATGGAGAAGCGTTCGCCGTGCTCGAGGTAATATATTGAAATAGGATTTCATCTCCACTTTCTTATATTTTTTTAATATAATTCTCGCTGACTCTACCGCAAGTGTGTTTGCAATACTGATGGACTCATCCAGCCAACTAAGTGCTTTGCGTTTGAGGTCAGTGACTTCAATCCAGTGTACATCATGATGTTGTGATTTCAAAATCAAATGCCAGATTTTCTTAATCCGGTTCTCAAGAGCTCTGGGTCCCTTCCCTTCAATAGAAGCCATCACAGCCAATGCTTCAGCAAGAACAGCGGCTTCTTCGGCTTCCTTTATTTTCCGACTGAGGGCTTCAGCCCATACCCCTTCTATGTACGACCAATACGTGTAGATGCGCACACTGGCACGTGGCGGGGCTTTTTGAAAACGCTCCTGCAGGGCTGGCTCAAGCAAAGTGAAATCAAAAACTTTCTTCATATCGTTATATGTCTTTGACTTTATTTCAACCATATCCGGAAAGTACGTCCATAGTGGTGGACCAGAATATAAATCTTTAATAATTTCTGTTCGTACAAATTCAGATTGAAGTCCGCCCTCCTGGGCATCTTTGACTTTGAAATACGCAGGTAACTTTGAGCCGTCCAATGCTTCTGCCCATAAAAACTCATCGCCTTTTATTGCATCAATTCCCTTGAAGTAACCAACCAGTTCTATCTTTCCAGCCTCAAATTGAACTGCCCAGGGGAAAGGAGGGATGACTATAAACTCATATCCAAAATGCCGAAGGATTTGTGGCAACTGTTGATGTAGACCCGTTTCTTGACGTGAATAGACCTTTATATTTTTGCCAAAGAGCTTTTGAAACACTTCTTTGCCAAAAACAAATTGCCGCCAGTTACTTTCAGAACCTAATACCTGAAAATGTGGCTGGGAGTATGTTCCTCCAATAAAATCAAGTCTCTTTTTTTTATAATATTTTCTGAGTTCCGCTATAACTTCAGGAAAACGTTCTGCCATAGATTTCATTTCCACGCCAGAAAACTGATAATTCAAAAACAGGTCATCATACTTATCCAGGGATTTAAGGTTACGCCAAACACGTCCCACATAAACTTTTGCATTGGGTGCACCCCAGGGTGGGACTCTTTCACCCACAGTTGGTTTGCCACGGTCCTCATCAATAAGTAAATACATTGGATGCTGGCATATAGCTATCTTCCAGCCAAACATTCTCCGAATTAATTTTTCGGGCTTCTCCTGTCTTAACAGACTCCTACTGGTCTTTTTGTTCTTTCTCATTTTTTTCTCCTGTATCAATATTACCTTGTTTTCTGGATGAGGTAGACTTTAGCTCTGAAAGAATGCGTCGGCATTCTTTTGCAGCATCCTTCAATGCTTGTTCCGGAGTTTTATTACCCATCATAACATAATCAACAGCTTCAGTCAGTGGTGTCATAACTTCAGGTGTCGGCGGTGTGCATACTATACAATAATCAAACCCTGCAATAAATGTCTGTTCCCGTGCTTTATCTTTGAACATCTCCGAATGAGCAACTGACCTCCGTGAAGGTCCCGCCATTCCAATGCTACAACGACGTAGTTGTCCCTCTTTGCCAGTCAAAAATTTAATCAGCTCCCAGCTGGCTTCTACATCTTTACTCTTGTTGCTTATCACAAGCGATGTCGTGAACCCTGTGGTTATTCGAGTGTCTTTGTGTTTTGGCAAAGGTGCAATCCCATATTCAAGGCGTCCTTTCCCATATTTATCAAGGTCAGCCATATCCCACCATCCGCCAAAAAACATACCCACTTTATTCATTAGAAAAGCCTTCCGAACATCAATTTCACCAATTTCTCCACGGAGCGGGGCTATATGATGCTTTGTAGATAACTCACAAAAAAACTTGAACCCTTCAATCGCTGAAGGTTCATCAAAACACACGGACGTATCCTCAAAAAATTTACCTCCCCATTGCCACACAAAAGGCGCCCATAAAGGATACCAGTTACCCGGGAGAAATCCCCAGACATCAATACGCCCGTCATTGTCTCTATCAACGGTAATTTTTTTACCTATCTCCACGAATTCATCCCAATTATCAGGCGGTTTCTGAATACCAGCTTCACGAAACACCTTTTTATTCCAGAACAATGCAAGTGGACAGGCATCTTTAGGAAGACCGTAAATACGTTCACCTCTCTTAAATGGTGCCAGTAATGCGGGGTAAAAGTCGTCGAGATTAATTTTATCACGCTTAATTAGTGGACTGAGGTCAACGAGCATTCCTTTGTTTATCAGTCCACTTGACATTGTGCTATCCATCCAGAATACGTCGTATGAACGACCACCTGCATACGTAGTAAAGATTTTACTCCAGTAATCACCTGGAATTACCTCGTACTTTACCTCAATGTCTTTGTGTGCCTCGTTGAAGTCCTTTACCAGCTGTTTAATCAGCTTTAATTCTGTAATGGTTGCCGTCCAACTGGCATAGCGCACAATTCTCTTGTCCGATGGCGCTTCTTTCTGCTTGCCACAACCGATAAAAAGTATAATACTCAAAATTAAAAAACAACAAAGCACTGAAAGAAAAACTATTTTTCTTCTCTTATTCATTTTTGTCTCTCCTTATGTTTATGGTGTAATTTAATAAAAATACCACCCATTGAGTAAGCTCGAAGGGGTACGCACAAGCGTGATATCATCAAGATAAATTCGGACAATCCCATCAGGTGTCAACGATGCCCAACCATCACCTGCATGGTACGTCCAGCGCAAATGAGAAACTTGCTCAACATTTTTCCCGCTTAAATCCCAGGTATGCCATACCCAGGTACGCGGCGGTACACCTTCGGGTCCCGCATTCCAGTTTCCCAAACTAACATAATCCGGGTATGGATTCATCAGGATAGGCTCAATTGTCCACCCCGTTTTATATCCATTAAGGTCAAAATAAATCCAGGCACCCAATGCATCAAAGCCTTCCCAGCCACAACCCGCTGTCATTTCAATTGTAGGCCAGTTATACGCAGGCGTATCTGGCAGATAATATACCCAGCCTGCGCTATGAACTCCTGAGTGAGCAATCATATCTGTGGTAGCAGCTACTAATGTTCCCTCTCCGTTTCCTCCTATCCAATAATTCGTTATTTGCTCACCACTCTCAAAATCATAAATTACTACATTTCCGGGAAAAAATTGGTATATGCTCTGAAGAATGATTCCACCGGAGCCAACGTATTGGGATAAAATAGATTGTGCCTCTGCATCGTTCTCAAGCGCTGGCTGTTCTTTGGGTATATAAATCTTAGGATAATCAAAGACCTGATGCACATCATAGATTACATCATAAGGTATACCCAATTTAACCAGGTTTTTACCACATTCAAAAGCCTTTCTCCAGACATAAATATCCTTTGGTGACATCAGTAATGCCAGCTGAGCAGCGGGTGGTTTATTGCTCCATAAATCTTTTGCATAAAATTCTCCAATAACCCGGACATATTCGTCATAAAGTTCACGATTTTGACCCAATGGGTCTGCGTGTTGAAAGTGAAAACCGTGATTATACAAATAGGATTGAGTCAGGTAATCACGCGCAGTAGTTGCACGTGCTCCCAATAGGGAGCTGAATTCAAACATAGAGATATTCGGTGTGTTACTGGTCTCAAAGTCACGGCTGGCAGTCTCCAGTAATGAAGGTGCAACCCCCTCTGCAGGGTCACCTAAACTATAATAATACAAGATAACAAAATCAAATATATCATCAATCCGACGAATGGGAGATGCATAGTTATCATTGAGCGAGAAATTTATGTCAAAGGTACCTGTGACTGGTAGTGAACAAACGCTTTTTATGGCGTTAACCGTGGCTGAAACGTATTCCATAACATAATGTCTTCTATACCATATCCAGCTGTGCCAATGCAGGTCATTGTTAGCATCATCAGTATCACGCGGGGCTCTCACCTCCGAGATGTTGCTGAATCCAATATCCGAGGCTGAAATTCCTTCCGAAGTCAGGAAATCTTTATAATTTGCCTCTACATAAGAACCATAAGGAAGCCAGGTCTGTTTTCCTTCGCCTTTAGGATGTGGATAAATAACATCCCAGAAATTATGATGTTCACCATCAGGAATATGATATGCATCGTACGCACCAATGCTAAAAGCCACAATTGGGTCGTTGTAATAAGCAGAAAGGTTGGAAACCAGTTGCGTGAAGCCATCAAGATGTTTTTGTCTGGTTGCTGGATTCTGGAAATCTGGATAGTAGTGAACAAACCCCTCTGGGGTGGGATAATCCGAGGAGAAAACCATATTCCCCTCCGGGTGGCTCTGAAGCCAGTGCCATAATCCACCATCATTAATCTCCACAATCACCGGAATATTTAAATGCCGGCATAAATTAAAAAACTGAAATAACTGGGTATAATTTACCCATTCATATTCAACTGGAATATACACCATATTAAATCCATCATTTAAAAATTTCTCCAGACTCGAACTGCCTGTCGTATAAGGAGTAGTAATTATCACTGGAGTAAATTCATAACCATTGAGGGTGAAACATTGTTTACCATTGCTCCGACGCGAGAACCCTAAATAATATGGCGGGGATTGAATTGGTTCTGGTTCCACACGAAGGTCGTCAAACCAGGCTGTCCCACTCCCCCCACCATACATCTCAAAACTGCAGATTATCTGCACAGAAGTGGCTGAGTCTGTCTTGAACCGCGCACGAAGCTCTGTCCAGTTGCTCGCATCCTCGGCATCCCGACTTAAATAGTAATACGTACTATTGGTTTTAACTTCCAATCCAGTAGTGCCTGTCCCGCTCAGTGCTTCTGTTTTTACACATAGACTCACAACATAAAATGTATTCGGCTGAACAGCTACATCTTGCCACACGGTCGCTGAGGCTGACGTTCCTTGGATTTTTAAACTATGTAAGCCATGATTTGCCACCGTATTGTCCACAGAGATGGTTGCAGAGCCTGACCAAACCGCAGAATTGTAATGGCTCAAATCCCCTGTCTCAAACCCAGGGTTCAATACTAAATTTGCCCATACACAAACGCCAAAACTAAAATTTAAAAGTGTCACTAATAAGTATTTCTTTCGTCTCATCATTTTTCCCTTCTCCAGAGTCTCCCAACGCAAATCTGTGCTGATTCCAGAACAAGCTCCTTTTTCTTATACTTAAATCCCCCAATCCCGCTGTCTATCATTATGGGGGTAATAATTTTGATTTCGTTTTTTCCTGAGTGGACCAAGCTTGTTATATCCATATCCCAGGCGACCCTACGATTGTTGACATATATTTTGATAAGTTCTTTTCTATTGCCTGGAAAGAGTGGGGTGAATCTTAGCCACAACCTTACATTTGCATATTCTCCGGTTAGCTCAAAAAAGGAGGTATAAAAAGATTCATTGCCCTTTTTCACTTTTCTTAGATTTAAATCAATCTGAGAGCAAGGTTCTACGGCTATCTTCTCGCCCCTCAAATTCAGGAGGGATTCGGGGTTCCATAACGTAGCAAATGCCAGAGATGGTGCAAAGTAACGAATTTCTCTACCTTCCTCTTTATAAGGTAAATTACTATAAATAACACCTTCCGGTAGAGATTCTTTCTTTGGGGAAATAGGCAACTCTATCTTTTTAAATTCCCAGGGCTTTAATGGAAAAACAGACGACTGAGAGGTAGTGTCATTGTTTAGTCTCACAGTAATTAAATCGTTCTCATCAGAAAAATTTGAAAAATAAAATACAGCTTGCGCCCCCTCGCCTGGATATGTTGCAAAACAAAATGAATTTTTTGCATTCGCCTTGACCAGTGAGAAAGTTGCTGGCAATTCACCTCCAGTATTATTGACCCATCTGGCAAACACCGGATAATATATCCCGGCAACTCGCTGGATTATTCTTCTCCATTGCCAATTCCCTGAATGTATCACAACTGTCTGCTTGAACTGGCACACTCCCTCCGCTATATAATCTCCTAACCAATAAGAAGCAGAGCTCACAAGAAGATTAGCTATTTCGTTTTTATTGATTAAATAGCCTTGCGTTCCATAATTTATTAGAGTAATTCCTAAAGAATCATTCTTATAAACTAGCCACCTTTCCGGATATGCCAGTTTCTTACCTGCCCTGAGCTTAACCACGCAAAAAGGTTGATTGAAGTAAACTTCTCCTTGAAAATCAGGCTTAAATGCCAATTTCAGGGAACTAAAGAAATTATGCCACAGCCTGTACCACGCCCTTCCTGCAAGGTCTTCAATATCATCTTCATACCTCAGTGTCTTAGTGATTTTCTTATCTTTCTCCCCTACCCGCACCAATATATCAATATGATTAAACTCTGGATAAAGTAAATAATGTTTCTCGTAAGGGAGGCCCTTAATTGTTCCCTTCTGCACTATTACTGCCCTAACTGGTCCCTGGGATTCTACAAAGGCTGAAATCGGAATTTCGGATTTGTCTTCTATTGTCAACACACCGAAGGAATTCTGAGCACCAAAGAGTTTTTTTTGTGTACGATGTTCAATTAGTTCCTTAACTCTGCCCTTCTTATCAAAGCTGATGCGAAAATAATCGTTGTCAAATATAAAACCCTCATCGGAAGACTTCACATAATTGAGATTTGATTTTCGTTGTGTTTTAGCTACTGAAAAGCACTTCCAACCCAAAGCTGGAAGACTACATTTAAATAATAATCGTTTGTCAACTATTTGGGTAGAGTAGACTTTTTTCCCATCTAATAAGATAATATCGTTACTGAGCATAGGCTCGGTAATTTCCAAAGAGGCAATTTTCTCCGCACTTTGCACCAGAGGATTGAATACACATACCCTTGTGTGCCCTTTGGTATCAATCTCTGCGGTCAATTCATCGAGTAATTTATTTATGCTCAGCTCAGCGAGTTGCTTGCTCATTTTAGCCAACTCAAAGGCTGCCCAATAAACTGGTTGTCCAATCGCCACTCCAAAATTCTGCTCCGCGCAATATTGAGGGTCATGGTTCTGGGAAATTAGCAATGGCTTCCATAAAAATTCTATCTGCTTCTGAAAATCATAAAGACCCCATCTTCTTGCCAGACAGGAGAGGGCCTCTGCACTGGATATTTTTACTTCTGTGTCTTTATGCAATTTTATCAATTTATCTCCATTAATACCCCAGGGCTGGTAAAAATCAAATACCAGGTCATTTGGCTCTAATTTGATACGTTTTTGACTTGCTGGAATTCTCTCAAATAACTCCACCATTGTGAAATCACCAGGAACACCTTCTATATCAGGTGCATTTGTAATTACTCTTAGCTTTTGAGCTATGGTCTCAGCGCTTAATAATGTTAGACGAGGCGACCCTGAAATTACTTTTAAATCAAATTCAATCTCAAAGGGAATTGATAATGTCTTCTTTAGTCTTAGTCCTTTCATATTCTGACTTTTTTTCTGCACACAGAGAGCACCATTAATAATCCTGACACTCTCTGCCCCAATCTCTGTTGTCCATTCGGACATAACTTTTTGGCTAAACGGGCAGGACAATATAACATTAGACCCTCGGGTTATTTTTAGATTTTTTATTTTACCTTCTGCTTCAGGATAAGCCCAAAAAAGATAGACCAAGTAATTTAGTGCTGGTAGACGGTTTAAAAACTCTTCATCTACCAATAGAGAACCTGTTTTAGTTCTTACTTTTAAATATATTTTTTTATCGGCGGTAATTGAGAGTGTATAGTGAAGATATTCACCTTTTTTGTAGGTTGTCAATTGATGCCAGCCAGCATTATAAAATATTCCTACTGAGCCATCAGCATCCTGCCCTACACTGATTTCCTTATTTGACTTGTAAAAGTGTGGTTCAGAATATGTCAACATAGTTGAGCCATCTAATGCCTCCCACATAAAAGCACCATTCTCATCACCAGCGATAAATATAGAAGGGTTCTCTCCACAAATGGGATTTGGTGCCGACAGGTTAATATATTTATAATTAAATTTTTTCAGCAACTGAGGGAGCTGCGAGATAAAGCGAGATTCCTGCACCGCATAGATATAT
>JAGHBZ010000147.1 GCA_021160705.1 Candidatus Sumerlaeota bacterium | reverse complement strand
GTTAATTCTGTAAGCTTAATAATTTCAGGTATATTTCTGCGAACCAGATGGTTAATAATTTGCCAAAAATTGAATTGTTGGACAGCCTCTCTAACCCCTAAAGTTGGTGAGCAGGAAGGAGGAAACACCAATGGTTAAGCGACTGCTCATTCTAATTTGCTTTTTTATTTTGTTAGTCCCGATTTATGGAGAGATAACTATGGATACGCTTAATCTTGTCCCTATGCCTCAAGAAATCAAAATCCTTGACTCTGATGTTGCTCTTTCCGGGGCGTGGAGAATCTGTGTTGACTTTTTCGAACCTGATGATGTGTACTCCGCAGAACTACTGGCTGACGAAGTAAAATCTGCTTTCGGATGGAAATGGGAAATCGTGAAATTCACCCCGGAGAAAGACTATGTGATGTTTACGACATACGCACTCAAAGGTGATGAACCTGACCTGTTTAAAGAGCAGGGCTACATCCTCAGAATAGACCCGGGCAGAATCACTATTGAAGCTCCTTCAGCCGTTGGCAGGTTCTATGCGGTTCAGACCCTTCGCCAACTTTTACGTACTGCTCACGCACCATCTCTACCGCAACTCCTCATCAAAGATTATCCAGCACTTCAGTGGCGTGGCATCTCTGACGACATTAGTCGGGGTCAGGTATCACACATTGATGATTTCTTACACATCATCCGACAACTGGCGTTCTACAAGAAAAACCTTTATCAGCCGTATATTGAGGATATGTTCTCTTTTGATACTGACCCCAACATAGGCAGAGAACGTGGCGCTATCACCAAGTCCGAAATGGCTCGGATGGTCAAAGAAGCAAAACGTAACCACATTGTCCTGACGCCTATATTTGAATGTCTGGGTCATCAAGACCGACTGCTCAGCTTACCGGAAAACCGAAAGTATGCTGAAGTTCAGGACCCTGACAAAAAACCCTGGTCTTTCTCGCCAGTAATGCCAGAGACCTTTGAATTTTTGAAAAGATTAATTGACGAGATTGCGTCCGCTACACCGTCGCCATTTTTTCATATTGGTGGCGACGAGTCCTGGGACATTGGCGAAGGAACAAGCAAAAAACTTGTCAAAAAAATCGGTGTGGGTAGAGTACACGCTCAGTTCTTCACTCGCCTACACGATTATATTAAACAGAAGCACAAACGTCAGATGATGTTATATAGCGATATGTTACTGCGACATCCTGAAGCCCTGAATTATCTCCCAAAAGACTGTATCCTGATAGACTGGCATTATCGCCAGCAGGAGGATTATCCAAGTGTTAAACAACTAAAAGATGCCGGGTTTCGCTACATCATTGCCAGTCCAGCTATCTGGAGCTGGAATACATTCTACCCTAATTACTCCTACGCATTTCCTAACATTGCAGTGTTCACCGCAGTGGCAAAACGTGAAAAAATCTTGGGCTGTATCACCTCATCCTGGGGCGATAATGGCGCTGAAAATCTCAGAGTGAACAATTGGCTGGGCTATGCTTATTCTGCCGCCGCTGAGTGGGAATCCGCAACCCCTGATGTGGATAAGTTCCTGAGACGATTTGTCGCAGTACACTATGGGATAGATTCTCCTCAACTGGCAGAAGCACTGAAAAATCTTGGCTGGCTCGATTATCTCGGCTCCCGGTACCCTGCTCAACTATTTCACCGCACTCCAAGAGTTAAACCTGCTGATAAAGACTGGCTTGAAAAGATAGATACACTTAAGAAGAATATGACCACGGTCAGAGAAACTGTATCTGCGCTTCGCGATAAGGTGCGGTTTAATAAAGACCATCTCCTGGTCATAGACCACGTTGCTCAACGTTATATTTATCTTGCACTTCGTTATAAAATCCTTGATGAAATTGCCCGTATCCTTGGCAATAAAAAATCTGCTGACCTCTCTGAGCCCCACCGCAAAAAAGTTATTCAGGGGCTGGAAACACTCAGAGATATACTCGTGCATTTAACCGCGGAGTATGAACGACTCTGGCTCAGATATAATAAATATCCTAAACTCGACTATAACCTTAAACGTCTGCAAAACCAGATTTCTCATCTCCAGAAACTTATTACTCTTGCCAGGTCTGGCGAATTATCCGCTTATACAGAACCCGAGGATGTCTGGTTCTGGTATCCTGAGGCTGAGCCTTCTAAAAAAGCTTCAAAGGGAGCCAAGTATTTCATACGAGTTTTCGAATTGGAAGAAATTCCTGTATTCGCAGAGATAAAATTCTGGGGCGACGATAGGGCAAGGGTATACATAAATGGTCACAAGGTCGGCGAAGCCTCCTGGGGTACTCCACCTGCTGTGCATAACGTCCTCCCTCTTCTCAAAAAGGGGCGGAACTATCTCGCTGTAGAAGGTTTTAATGCCGTTGGCGCCGCTGGAATTTTATTGCACTTTGATATTCAGTTTCAGGACAAAAGGAAAATGGTTATTACCGGTGATGAGCAATGGTTATCCGCTAAAAAAGTTAAATCAAGATGGAAGACCTCACGTCCTAAAGGCAAACGCTGGAAAAAAGTCTCTTTGTTAGGAAAGGGTATTATTGAACCCTGGACGTTTCTTGACTGGTAATATTTCTCTGCTATTTAATGATTAACGACGGACTGAATCAGTAATATACAGAGCACGATGAATGAGTGGTGAGCAGAAATGGTGAATAGCGCTCTCTCGGT
>JAGHBZ010000281.1 GCA_021160705.1 Candidatus Sumerlaeota bacterium | reverse complement strand
GATATTTACGTAGACGGGAACTTTCTATTTTGCGCCGCATCGTACAATGGCATACTCGTGATAGATGTTTCCAATCCGATGTCGGTCTCAGTGGTGGCGACCCTTCAGACCGGGGGCTTTGCCCGGAAATTATCCTGCTCAGGCAACTTTCTCTATGTAGCAAATAGCTGGGACGGCGTCGTTATCGTTGACATCAGCAACCCTTACTCGCCAATCATTGTCGGGCAATATAACTCAAACAGGTTTCCATATTCTATTACGGTAAATTCAGGACTGGCTTATATTGCCAATGCCAGCCAGGGATACGAAATCGTGGACGTATCCAATCCCCTGAGTCCGACGCAGGTCTTCTCCTGTTCTGAGACGCCTGCATTCTTCATAGTTCATAACATCACCGAAGCCCTCATCTTTGGTAACTCTATCAGGATTTTTGACATCAGAAATCCCACACAGCCTGAACTCATTGGTCAATACGATATTATGAGAAACATCTATTCAGCGATTATGCAGGGCAATTACTTCATTGTCTCACTTAAAAACAACGGCTGGGCTGTAATAAATATTGATAAATCCAGGACTATCCTGCCGATTGTGTCACTTAATATCGGCGAGTACATATATTCACTTGACCTGTATGATAACGCTGTCTATGTGGGCACTGGTTGGGCAGGACTTCGTGTGATTGACGTCTATGATGCGTATCATCCTGAACTTGTTTACTCCTATGGGGGTTCTGGTGTCTGGTACGTTAAGGTAATAGATAATTCACTCTTTATGGTGGATACAACAGGTGGTGTCATTGAGATGAGCCTGAACAATCCCCTGTTTCCCGCGTATAAAAAGCGATTCTGGGGCTACAGTGGTAACGCCGTCAGCGTGAACAGGTCTGGCGATGAACTTTATATTTCCGCAGACTACTATGGAATGCGAATCCTTGACCAGGAAAGTCTGACACCACTTAACCATCCAGACCCAGCAGAGTTTGACTCTGTTCAGCACGTTCTTATAAAAGATAACATCGCCTTCGTTATTGACCAATTCTTGGGTATTCTTGTCTATGACATCTCGGATAAAGAATATCCTGTATTTTTAAATCAGGTAAGTGTGCGGCGTCCTACTACCGGCAAAATATGTGGAGATTATTTATACCTTGCCTGTAATGAATATGGCGTTTACATCTACGATATATCCAATCCAGTGTTTCCAGCACGAACGGGACACTGCCAGACATTCTATGCACGCGACATCGCCATTATTAATGACAACACAGCACTTGTAGCTGATGGCAATGGGGGGCTTGTGGTTCTTGATATTTCGGATAAGACTCTTCCACGAATCCACTCACGCCACCGCTTCTCCCCTTACGAGACACTTGAAACCATCGCATTCACCAAGGAGTACATTTATCTTGGCTATGGGTCCGCGGGTCTGATGATACTTCCATCTGTCGCTCTCCTGCCTCGAACCAGCGCGAATCAGGTTCGCTGGAAGTTTTATTACTAACTCGTAACCCTTGTATATCCTGATTTGCAGGATAATCATCAGAAATTCCTCAGCAGTGAGAAAGCTTCTTCGGGTCGGGCTTCTGGACTTAAAGTGCGAGGATGAAATGTGGTGGTGAAGTTCAACTCAGCCAGCTACTCTGATTATCTCAGCGGGCGGTGATGGCACGACTTTCTCCACAAGGACAGGCATATTGTTGGGGATATAAAAGTTTCTTTCAAGTGCATTTATGATGTGGTCTGTGTCCTTATTATGGCAGATGACAATAATAGCGCCACCAAGTCCACCTCCAGCAAGGTATGCCCCTGCGGTTGGTGCAACGTTGAGGACTATATCAACGAGCTGGTCAAGGCGATGAGTGCTACAGCGGTATCTCCCTGGTTGACGCCATAATGATGCCATCTGTCGAGTTGCACGTTTTCGTGATTGTGCAGAGTGTGCCAGCTCATCCAGACGCTTATCAGAATAAGTGTTATAAAACGGTCTGGACTCACCCGTCTTAGGGTCAAACCTAATCAGTCTGTCGCCGTTATGGCTGATGTTCATAATTTGAGCCACTTCGCTCATTTTTCTTTCTGCGAGTTTTCTGATGAATCGTCTGGCACGTGCCATCTCAGAGAGTCCAAAAAGACATACGCCCCTGAGGTCAAAGTGTGCCTTATGTCCGCTACAATCCTGCAATAGACGTTCAACTGTTTCTTCCTCTGCGGAGAGCACGTTTCGTATCTCTGCTGATGAGACATTCTCTGGCAGATGCTTGAGCAGGGCATATAGATGAGCAAGTTCTTCACTTTCACGTTCAGGCAGGAAATAACGAAGGCAATGTACTCTATCTCTTTCAGTCGGGGGCAATAATTGTTTCAGCCAGAGCCGTGCAAAGTGGTAGCTGGCGACTCTGTGATTAAACGTTTGTCGAACCGAGGCAGATTTCTCAGCCCGTTCCCCTGATTGACATAGCAGAATAGTGTATTCTTCGGGGAAACGAACATATCGGAGAAGTCGCAATGGAAAAAACATAAAGTGAGCCACCTGGTGTTCACGGGCGAGCAGGATGGCAGATTGGTCTCCAAACCCGCTGAGTGTTCCAACAAAAAATTCGGCTCTTCCACACTGGGCAGCAAGTTTAAGTCGTGGTATGCGAAAGTTATGTAGTTCGCACAGGGCAAGTCCTGTGGCTACAACAATCGCAGAGGAGGAACTAACACCAGCGGCAATTGGTATATCACCGCTGAGGAGGATATTATATCCCTTGAGCGACTCCTCTCTGCGTAGACGCCGATGAAAATAGACTATTGCTGAGAGGATATACCGAGCCCAGTGTTTTGCCCCGCGGGGCAGTCGTTCAGCAGGTCGGCGTGCTACGTAGTCCATCCATTTTGTCCGCTTTGCTTCGGGTATAAAATCTCTAAGCTCATAGATGACCTCACCAAACACCGGGTCAAGATTCTTGCAGTAGACCAGAGAATCATTCCTGCGACTGAGGGCAATATAGATGTGTTTATTGATGGCGATGGGATTAATAAACCCGCCCTGATGGTCAATGTGCTGTCCGAGAAGATTAATCCTGCCAGGTGCACGTGCAATCACTGGTTTTTCAGAATCCGGGAACAGCTCGTAAAATCTTCGCACCAGATTGTCTACCTGGTTCTGCATAGGCAATATTCTCATTGCTTTTTTATGAGCAGGTAATAGAATCTGAATCTTAAAGACTTGTTTTGAGCGACTCAAGGGATAATCAACTTATTATATTGGAGAATAGACGATGGGCTGGAGTGTACTCGTGACCAGGCGAATTCCTGACTCCGGTATAAGAGTGCTTAAAGAACACTGTGAGGTGGTTGACATTAACCCTGAAAACCGTGTCTGGACAAAAGAAGAACTGATAAACCATCTTCCCGGACATCAGGGTGTGCTATGTCAGTTGACTGACAAAATTGATTCAGAAGTACTTGCGCACGCCAGTAAATGCGGTATTAAAGGGTTTGCGAATATGGCAGTTGGCTACGACAATATTGACGTAGAGTATGCGACAAAACTCGGCATCCTGGTT
>JAGHBZ010000270.1 GCA_021160705.1 Candidatus Sumerlaeota bacterium | reverse complement strand
GATGCATTTATTAAAGAAAAAATTCTTCTTTTTGGTACTCGACCATAATAGTACACGGCGATTAAAACTCCTCAAGGTTCTTCAGCAATGGTTTCCCAACGCTTATATTAAAGGAGTAGCAAGGCAATCCCGGATATTAGATACTATTAAGAAGAATAACTATGATATCCTTTTTCTTCCCTGTGACCGTGGTGTAGAAGCCTGCGAAAAATTGCTTTCCGATATAAAGAATTTTGCCTCCAATTTACCAGTCGTGATATTTGTAGATGAGAAGGTGGATAAAAACATTATCGCTTTATTGACAAAAGGGGCGTATGGCGTGATTCGCGTTAGCGAATTGAGCAATAATTATCCACTCAGTGTTATTCTGACGACCCTGCAGCGCAAGGATTATCAAGAACAGGTGATTAAAATCCAGCAGTCGCTCAAGGAACTTACCATTAAGGATGAAGTTACTGGGATTTATAATCATCGGTTTTTACGGGAATGTCTGGAGCGGGAGTTTCAAAACGCACAGCGGTATGGACACGAGATGTCGGTCTTTATGCTTGACGTGGATGATTTTAAAGAGGTGAATGATAAATATGGGCATCTGGTTGGCGACTTTGTTCTCTATGAGCTGGGGCAATTGCTAACCCGCATAACCAGAAAATCCGACGTCATTGCGCGCTATGGGGGAGAAGAGTTCTCAGCCATCCTGCCAAATACCTCGCTAAAAGACGCATACCATCTTGGAGTAAGAATTTGTAAAACCGTCGCCCGGTATAAATTTAAACACGAGAAAGCTGTAATTCAGTTAACTATGAGCATTGGGGCGACCTCCAGTGCTTACCCCCGTATCAGAAAGGCGCTGGATTTGCTGAGGTTTGCCGACAGAGCCCTTTATACAGCAAAAAGAAGCGGGAAAAACACCATCAGCGTGTATCCCCCTCTTAAAGAAGTACACTCACCCACTACTTTGGTTCTCATATAGATTCTCCAATTTACTATTCCTAATCATCAGATAAGATATAGAAAAAACTGGCACTCTTAAATTCCTTCCTTGGTGGTAAGTAAGGCTTAACTTGTTTTAAACCAATCCTTTCGCAATTTTTGTTTTTTAACTGCCTACCCGACTAAATCGACTTAGTTTGCACAATCTGTGGATTTATACCATTTTGCAGAATAAATGTTATAAATTTTCAATTGCTTTATCTCCTGGATTCCCGGTCTCCTTATAGAAAAGAAACAAAAAGCACTAAAATCTATAAGGAAGCCAGGAAACCAGGAAAGCCAAAATTATTTGTCACCTCTCTTTTGTAAATAAGGATAAATCGCCACCGAATCACGCGAAAAAACTTGGAACGCGAAACGGTCTAAGCAAACTGAAACCATAATTCATATTCCTTCACGGTTTACCGTTGCTCGCCTTGCTTTTTCAAGGCGAGATGTTTTTTCACCAGACTCAGCTTTTGATTCTATGTAGTGAGTGGGTGGAGTCTTATAGCTTCTCGTGCTTTAGAATTCAACTTACATACTTTGTTCATCACTTTTGAGTGAAAGCAAAAAGCGCTCAGCGTGATGGGTGCTGAGCGCTGGAGAATAATTTTTTCCCAAAAACCTAATTATCCATTATGGCGGATTATTCTTGGGGAATACCTTCGGGAGAAAGTTGTGTTCTATGGATTTGTCCCTTACTTATAGTCCCATTAGAAGGGTCGTAAAGCATATTCCAATAATCTCCAATGGAAGCATGACCTCGCGACTTATCAGGTCCACCGGAACTCAGACGCCAGGCTCCATACGTTTTTATAATCCAGGGTATTGGAGAATCTCGCAATGCGTACGGCCAGTTAACATACATAAACCAATAAGCATCTGGTGGAGCATCTCCAGCACCGACGAAGAATGGGTCCAGTGGCAAAGAGCTCATATAGGCAACAGGTGTAGTTAGTTGGGGATTTCCATCAAATGGCGTCACGTTCCCGCTCGCATATTTGCCAGTTCCTCCAAAAGTAAAAGAAACTTCAGGTCCCCAGGGTGAGGTATAGGTGTCTGTATAATGATAAGTTGGGTAAGCGTTATGGTCAACATTATAAGCCTCCAGGGCTGTCGCAATAGACCGCATATCCTCTTTACACCGAGAAACCTTGGAGCGGGTCTGTGCTTCAAGGAAGTTCGGTACTGCGATTGCCGCTAAGATAGCAATGATTGCCACAACAATCAAAAGCTCAATTAATGTAAATCCTTCTCTGCTCATTTTATTCCACCTCCTTCTCATTGTTTTAAATAAAAAATTAAAGGATGACGTTTAAATCTTATGCACTTCTTCCTCTTTTGCCTTCACACACATTCAATCGAACATTTTGATAATATTCTCTCAACTTAAATAGGAGAGTAATCCTATCTCAAACAGAATGGATACATTGAAGGATATAAGGTTTTGACTCAGGGGTCAAGGAAAAAAAATTATGTTTTTGGCACAATTTTGTGAGTTACCTGTGGAATATCAGGTCGGCTAACTGAGTGAGTCCATAGCGGGTGTAGTTAAGAACGGCTTTAGGGGAGCCGGCGTGGCGTAGGGTCTTGAGGATGAATCCGGGTCGGAGATAATATTGGCGGAGTGCTCGCCTACGCCATCGGGCTAACTCCTCAATGCTCATATACAGAGTAGGCATAGCTGGAGCTGAATACGCCGCTGTGGGGAATGTGCGTCCGCTCAATAAGCCCATCTCCACTGCCATTTCATAAAGCGGTGTTCCGGGAAAGGGATACACGTAAAAGATTTCCAGGAAATCTGGCTCGAGTTCTTTAGCAAAATCAATGTCCTGCTGAAGGATTTCAGGGGTGTCCCAGGGTAGTCCAAAGAGCAGATAAATGCTTGACTTAATGCCAGCTTTTCTGGTTAAGGAGATAGCGCGGCGGGCGTCATTCACGGTGGCACGTTTATTAATTTTTTTCAGCATCTCGTCGGAGCTTTTCTCCACGCCAAAGGCGATGAGCCAGCACCCTGCACGTCGCATCCAGCTGAGCATCTCCTCGTCCAGCGTATCGACCCGACTATTGCAGGACCACTGGATAGCAAGTCCTTCGTCAATCAGTCGTTTGCAAAGATGAATAATCCATTGTTTGTTTGCGGTAAACAGGTCAGAGCGGAAAAGAAAATTTCTGATATTGAACCTCTCCACACATTCCCGGAGTTCGGCGATGATGTTATCCACTGAGCGGGTGCGGTTTTTGCGACCAGCCACATTCCCTGCAAGGCAAAAGATACAATCAAATGGACACCCCCGATTGGTAATAACCGTAGTCTGTGTCTCCATAGTATCCGGGCGAAAGTAGAGTTCATTCCTGACCAGATGACGTGCAGGAAACGGGAGTTCATCCAGATTCGCTATGAAAGGTCTATCAGGTGTATGAATGATGTTGCCCTCAGGTGTGCGAAACGTAAGCCCAGGTATGTTTTCCGGTGGTTTTCCCTGAGCCAGCTCCAGACAGGTGAATTCATATTCCCCGCGCAATACCATATCAAGCGAAGGAAACTGCTCAAGGGTCTCGCGTGGGTGGACATTAAAATGAGCGCCTTTGGCAACGGTGATGATTTCAGGATTAATTTTCTTTGCGACAGCGGCAGACTGAAGGTCAGACTCCAGTGATGGCAGTGTGGCACTGATTAACAAAAGGTCTGGCTTAAATAAGGTAATTTCCTGTTTCAGGTCGTGCCAATCCAGGCGTTCAGCGGGAAAATCGCGCAACCGACACTCGCATCCCCCCTGCTCAAACATTGCCGCCGCATACATCAAATTTATCGGTGGTCGGAGTGAAACGGTTTTCAGCTCTTCTATTGGCGTCTGGCATCTATCTTCGCGGATGAACAACCCTGTCGGGGGCACAATCAGGAGTACGCGTTCTATTTTCTTTCGGTACATTTCTGGCGACGTCGCCTCTTCTTTCAAACAATTCGTGATGATATTAAGAATAATGCATCCGCATTCAGAAATTCTATATAATTCTGAGACTAATTCTATACACGAGGAATGAAAAATTTGCAATTGAACGACTCGGGAAAGAGGGGTAGGATATTTTTCTTATAGTTTTTGTTGAGGAAAGATTATATGCGAGTAGTACTGCAAAGAGTAAGCCAGGCATCAGTAAAGGTGAATGGTAAGACCGTTGGAGAGATTGGTAAGGGGTTACTTGTACTTGCTGGGATTGGCAAAGATGACACTGAAGAGGATTTGAATTACATTGCTAACAAGATAGTGAACCTGCGAATCTTTGAGGATGAGGCACAAAAGTTTAATCGCTCACTGCTGGAGATCAAAGGCGACCTGCTGGTGGTATCGCAGTTTACGTTGTATGCGGATTGCCGCAAAGGACGTCGACCGGGATTTACCGATGCTGCACCACCAGAGCAAGCCTCCGCAATGTTTGACCAATTTGTCAACATCCTGAGAGGGTTCTCCCTGAGAGTGGAGACCGGTGTGTTTCAGGCGATGATGGACGTCAATCTCTGCAATTATGGTCCGGTCACCATAATTATGGATAGCAAAGAGATGAGTCGCCGATAAATGCGTATCCGAATAAAGAGCGATGTTCCTATTTTGCGGAGCTGGAGAACACGACTGATTATAGTGCTCATTTGCGGAGCGGGAATTGTGTGGTCTGCATTGAGCCTGATAAAGACCGATAGAGAAATAATTAGTGAAACAATTCGTCTTGGTGTGCGTGCAGTGGAACAACGAGATATTGATTTAATTGCTCCTTACATCAGCGAATCATATCACGGCTATTATGGAAAAGACCGTGACGATGCACTTCGCAGGGCACGCCGTGACCTGCAGAGCGTTGAATCAGTTAATATCAGGATAAAAAAAATTGATATTAAGTTTCCTGAAGAAAACAAAGCAGACGTGGTATGTTATTTTTTCGCCTCAGGATATTATACAGGTTCAGATGTGTATAATCGGCTTTATTTTCGCGGTATAGCTAGCCAGGACCCCAAGAAACCCGATAAGGCACATTTTATATTTCAGCTTGAATCAGATGGGAGCTGGCGTTTAATTGAGGCAGAACTCCACTATTAGACTTAAGGGTACACTAAATGAAAATAGAGTTAAAATCAAGCGATGGGAAAAGATTTGAGATAGATTTACACTGTGCGGTCGTGAAAATTGGCTCTGCAGTGATTACGCAGGAGTTTGGAAAACTTAACAGGGGTCTCGTTTACTCTTACGCTCGCGTGATAAATGAACTCTATGAGAAAGGTGCCAGGGTGGTAATCGTAAGCTCAGGTGCAGTGAGTGCAGGTATCGGAGAAATGCAGAGCAAACGCTACCCGCAGGCTATTCCAGAGAAACAGGCACTGGCATCCATTGGGCAGAGTAAATTGATGAAATTATACTCAGAGGCATTCGGAAAATACGGTAGAAAAGTCGGGCAAATCTTATTAACCCGGGCAGATATGGATGATAGACGCCGGTACCTAAACACACGATATACCCTGGAGATGCTGTTTAAAATGGGTGTGGTGCCTATTGTTAATGAGAATGATACCACCACCATAGATGAGCTGAAGTTCGGCGATAATGACCTGCTCTCAGCGATAGTGGCGACCAAACTGGAGGCAGAACTACTGGTGATGCTAACAGTGGTTGATGGGCTGTGTTATAGTGTTCCAAAACCCGGGAAGCCAGCTCAGCTAATACCACTCGTAGAACGCCTGACACCAGAGATTAAGAATCTGGCATGCGATTCAAGAACTGAACTCGGCAGTGGGGGAATGCATACTAAATTACAGGCAGTAGAATACGCTGCGCTGGGTGGGGTATACTCTGTGATTACCAATGGGAAAAGACGTGGCATTCTGGAGAAGATTTTTTCCGGAGAAATAGAGGGGACGTTATTTTTGCCGGTAGCAGGACGAAAACGACTGAGTAAGCGACAACGCTGGATTGCTTTCGGAAAAGCTGGACGGGGAAGAAAGCTAATTATAGATGCTGGGGCAAGCCAGGCACTCTTACGCAAAGGCAAAAGCCTGCTCCCGGTGGGTATTAAAGATGTAATCGGTGAGTTTGAGCGAGGGGATGTGGTGGAGATTTACGATGAGAAGGGTACATTTCTGGGTAAGGGATTGGTCAATTATACCAGTGAAGAGGTGAAAAAAATAAAAGGACACCATACCAGCGAAATTCCTGACCTACTCGGGCACAGGGACTACGATGAAGTGGTTCATAGAGATAATTTTGTCCTCCTCGTTGACAGATAAAGGTAACTTAGGATAAGAGTTATATTTTATATATACTTGAGCTCTCTCAGGTATATGCGCTAAGGGTGTTTAGGATAAATAGGAGAACAAAGATTACGGGTAACAGAAATACCATCCAGCCAACACTATTCAAAGATTTAGAAGCACCCACTTTAAGCCCCGGCTCGGTTGTATTAAACAAAGAAAAATTAGAAAGAATTGTGGTGATGCTCAACAATGCCTGAATTAAAACCCATTACAGTTGAAGGTGAAAAATTCTTTTTTAGTTTATCTTTTGATATAGATGATTTTGTTGGTGATGGGATTTGGTGGTTGCAAATTTATAGCGATGATAAAAAGCTTATTTACGATGAACCTTTTGCTTCAAGCATGGGTAAAATAGATAAGTCCGAAATTAAAAAAATTATTAAGCAAGAGTTTTTAACTTTACCTGGGGAATTACTATGAGAGCTCACGTGTTTATAACGGACAAAGATACATTTCCTGTGGTCAGAGATAATAGTTTCTGGGGTGTTGGAATTAAAGGAATTCCCCATAGCCTTGAAGAGATAATTAATGAAAATTTAAAAAACGGAAAAAAGCCTTACTTTGGAATGATAGGAGATATATTAGGCACACGAATTGGCGACATCGTCTTTCTTTATGAACGGCAAGTTGGCTTTCATGGGATATATGAAATTGCAGGTGAACCTTTTTTTGACCCTACGGCAATAGGCTGTGTTGATGAAACCTGGCCACTCCGGGTAGAAATCAACTGTTTGAACTATTTTCCGCAACCTGTGCCAGAAGATTATCTGTTTTCAAGAAAGGAATATGAATCAAAATTCTGGAGTTGGTTTTATAGAAAAATACAGGGCGCAAGAGGTGTTAATACCATAAATCCTGAAGCGGCGGAGGCTCTTATTGAGTTGCTGGTAAAAATTAACGGAAATGCCATTAACAAACCTTCTCAAATTAAGCCTTACCCATCTAAGAATAAAATTCCAATAGAGCTACCTCTGGGGCAAAATGGTAAAGTTTATTTAGAGGATATTCTGAGAGCGTGGTTGATTGCTAATATTGATGACCGTAACCGAAAAGATTTAAGAGAAATTTTTGGACCAATTGAAGACCTGGAGTGGTTTGCCAACAATGTTCCTTATCATATCACAAGGAAGAATATTGATATTCTTTGCTATCATGAGAACATTAAATATACAGGAGTTCCTTTGCGGTACAAATTTAGTGTTGTTGAACTCAAGCGAGACATTGCTAATGATAGAGATGTTTCTCAAGTTATAGAGTATTCTAAATGGGTTGCGGGGAGACTGGCGGGAAGCGAAATTGAAACAGTTCAGCCAATTCTGATTGCATTTGATTTTAATAATAGGGCAAAACAAAAAGCGCGAAATAGCGATTTTTGCGAAAGGGGAATTTTATTTGTCAAATATAAGGTTGAAAATAATACCATTAAATTTGAAATAATGAATTACTGAGGCTGAAACCATTACTTCGTAGGACATCTGGTTATGTGTCCTTAGAGTTTTACATAAAATCTATCTGAGGTCAGGGTGTAGATGAATTTAAGATAGTTCAATACAGGATTGTGTCAGAGAGGAGGATAGGGAATGGAGATAGCGGAGTTGATGAGAGAAATAGGCGAACGGGCAAAGGAGTCAGCGAGTGAGCTTGCGTCGTTGCCCACAAAGGTGAAGAACGACGCCTTGTTACAAATGGCAGAAACGATTGAGGAGAGGCGGGCTGAGATAAAAGAGGCAAACAATATTGATATAGAGGCTGGTAAACGTGCCGGGCTGAGCAGTGCAATGTTAGACCGTCTGCTCCTCTCAGATAAACGAATAGATGCAATGATAACTTCACTGAGACAGGTGGCATTGCTGGACGACCCTGTTGGTGAGATATATGATATGCACACTCGCCCGAATGGACTCCGGGTAGGCAGGATGCGAGTGCCAATTGGTGTGATTGGGATAATCTACGAGTCGCGTCCAAACGTGACGTGTGATGCGGGTTCATTGTGCGTAAAATCAGGCAACGCAGTAATCCTGCGAGGCGGTAAAGAGGCAATCAATTCTAACAAAAAAATCGTTGAACTGATGCAACTCGGGGGTAGACGAGCCGGACTCCCCGAGCAGGCAATTCAGCTTGTGCCGGTGATTGAACGTGAAGCGGTCAACGTGATGCTGAAAATGGATAAGTACATTGACCTGATAATCCCTCGTGGTGGTAAAGGATTAATTGAGACGGTTGTGCAGAACTCCACTATTCCAGTCATTAAGCACTATGACGGGAATTGCTTTATCTATGTGGATGAAGAGGTAGACCTCAAAGAAGCGAAGAATATTATTATAAATGCAAAGACACAGCGTCCGGGGGTCTGCAATGCCCTGGAGTCGCTCCTTATTCATCGGGCAGTAGCAGAGGAATTGCTCAAAGAGCTTGTGCCCGCACTTCAAGAGCGAGGCGTTGAGATTCGGGCTGATGAGGGAGTCCGAGCCTGGTTCCCGGAGCTTAAACCAGCGGTGGAGGAGGACTGGTATACAGAGTATCTTGACTTGATTCTCAGCGTTGGGATAGTAGATACTATTGACAAAGCAATTGAATTTATTAATCATTACGGCTCTCATCATACTGACGCAATACTTACAAAAAATTATACAAAAGCGTTGAAGTTTCTAAATCAGGTGGACTCGGCGTGTGTATTTGTGAATTGTTCTACGCGATTCAGCGACGGTGGCGAGTTCGGAATGGGATGTGAGATTGGTATAAGTACTGATAAACTTCACGCCAGAGGACCAATGGGATTGAAGGAACTTACAACGTCAAAATTTGTTGTATTTGGCACAGGGCAGATTAGAGAATGATTTTTTGATATTAATTTGATATTAAGTTGACATTATCAAGAAGTGAAGAATAGGATATTAAGAAGAAGAATAAGATTGACGATAAGTATTGTGAAAAGGTGATAAAAGTATGCCCTCAGTGATGGAAAGAAAATTAGGCGAGATTCTGGTTAAGGATAAGATTATTACGCAGGAGGAACTGGAGGAGGCACTGAAAAAACAGGATGAGACAGGCGAGAGTTTAGGACAGATTCTCGTCAAGAAAGGAGTGGCTTCGGAGTGGGAGATTGCCGCTGCCCTGGGGAAACAGCTTAACGTGCCGTTTATTACACTCTCTCATTATGAGATTGACCCTGAGGTATTTAAAAGTATCCCTGAGGAGATAATCAAGAAGTATAAAATCGTCCCGGTAGATAAGACGGGCAACACCCTTACCGTTGCTCTGGCAGACCCATCAAATATTTACCTGCTGGACGAGTTGCGGATTCTCACCAAGTGTCAGATAGTCCCTGTCATCAGCTACGAGACCGATATACTGGAGACCATAAGAAATTACACAACCGAAGATAAAAGTAAATATGAGGAGATGCTCAAGGATATAACAGATGAAGAAGAGGAGATGGAGGTAGTCGCAGCACAGGAGGACGCAAATATTGAAAATGACATTGAGGCGGAGGTCAACGAGGCACCGGTCATCCAGCTGGTGAACCTGATAATCAGCGAGGCAATTAAAACTGGTGCCAGTGATATACACATTGAACCTCAGGAGAAATCGCTAAGATTGCGTTACCGGATAGATGGTGTACTTCAGGAGCGGACTCCACCGCCAAAAAAGTTTCAGAATGCAATTATCTCTCGTATAAAAATAATGGCAGAGATGGATATAGCGGAGCGTCGTCTACCACAGGATGGGCGATTTAAAGTACGCACCCAGGGGCGTAATATTGATTTTCGTGTCTCTACAGTGCCAAGTCCATTTGGCGAGAAAGTAGTCCTGCGTATTCTTGACAGGAGCAAATTGGTACTTGACCTGAAGCAGCTAGGGTTTGATGCTGAGATACTTGATGTCTACAATAAAATCATACGTCGACCGTGGGGAATGATACTGGTGACTGGACCTACAGGAAGTGGAAAATCCACCACACTTTATGCGACTCTAAATACCATTAATGACCCCCGTAAGAATATTCTTACTATTGAAGACCCAATAGAGTATCAATTGAAAGGTATCACTCAGGTTCAGGCACGTCCGGAAATAGGGCTAACGTTTGCAAATGGCTTGCGAGCATTTCTGCGTCAGGACCCCGACATAATCCTGGTGGGTGAGATAAGAGACCACGAGACAGCTGATATTGCCATAAAATCAGCGTTAACAGGACACCTGGTCTTAAGTACGCTTCATACAAATGATGCTCCAAGTACCCCGACTCGTCTTATAAATATGGGTGTAGAGCCATTTCTTGTATCAGCTACCCTATTAGTTGCCATTGCACAACGTCTGGTGCGGCGGATTTGTGAGCATTGTAAAGAACCCTATGTGCCCTCCATTGATATGCTCAGGTCGCTCGGCATCAATGAAGATATATCTAAGTTAAAATTCTACCGTGGCAAGGGATGTCCTAATTGCCACCATACAGGGTATCGAGGGAGAATTGCTCTGTATGAGATGATGGTCATAACAGACCGAATCAGAGACCTGATTTTGAAACGCGTCCCTGCCAATGTCATCAAAGAAGCTGCAATTGAAGAGGGGATGCAAACTCTACGACAGGCGGGCATCAAGAAAGTACTTGAGGGTATAACTACTATTGAGGAAGTGTTATCAGTGACGGTTGCCGATACAGAGATTCTTTAATTATTTAAGGAGCGAGAGAAATGCCACTCTTTCATTACGTCGCAAGAGACCCAAGGGGTCAGGTGGTCAATGGAAGAATAGAAGCAGCAAACACCTCAGCTGTTGTCCGAATACTTCGAGAACGTCAGTTAATGCCGACCTCTATTGAGGAAACCCGACCATCAGTTGCTGAGAAACGTCGTGTAAAAGGGAGATGGGGGAGGGTACGAATTTTTGACCTTGCGGTCTTTTGTCGCCAGACCGCAACTATGCTACGAGCTGGATTGACGCTTACGGAGACACTGGACATTTTGAGCGAACAGGCAGAAAAAGCTACATTAAAAACGGTACTCAAGACCGTCCAGAAAGACGTGGAAGCCGGCAGCTCACTGACCGAGGCAATTTCCCGTCACCCTAAAGTGTTTAATCAGTTCTTTATCAGTATGATAAAAGCGGGTGAAGCCAGTGGTATGCTGGATTCTATTCTTGACCAGATGGCAATCTATTTTGAGACAGTTGCCTCAATCCAGAGAAAAATCCGTTCCGCTGTGGTATACCCAATTGTTGTATTTAGTTTTGCTATCGCAGTGACAATCTTTTTGCTCACTTCTGTGGTGCCTGTATTTAAAGAGATTTACGCAGGAGCAGGAGGCACATTACCGATTCCCACTCAAATAATCATTGCCATTAGTGATATCATTAAGAACAGGTGGTGGATGGTGCTTCTGGTGCTGGTTGGTATTATTATCGCCGCATACCGATGGAATAAGACACCTTCAGGGCGTCGTTTCTTTGACACTGTTAAAATCCGTATGCCAATTTTTGGTAAGCTTTTTTTAAAGGCATCCTTAGCCAAATTTGCCCGCACATTTGCCACGCTTATGCGTTCTGGTGTCAATGTGCTGACCGCACTGGAGATTGTCGCAAAGACCAGTGGAAACATCTTGATTGAAGAGGAGATATTACGTGCACGAACAAGCATTAGAGGGGGCGAGAGCATCAGCCAACCTTTAGCCGAGTCGCCTCTTTTCCCACCTATGGTCACCCGTATGATTAGTGTGGGAGAGCGTACCGGTGCCCTGGAGAATATGCTCAATAAAGTGGCTGAATTTTATGAAGACCAGGTATCAACGACTGTTGCTGCACTGACTTCAGTCATTGAGCCGGTGTTAATTATAATAGTCGGTTTGATGGTCGGATTTATTGTCATTTCAATGTTTTTGCCGATGTTCAAGATGTGGACTTTGATTGAGAAGTAATTCTAACAATAGATGTAGCCAACAACTATGATAGACCCCAAGTTAGAAAAACAAATAGCGGACGTAAAAGAGCTATTAGCCCTGTGGCGGAAGTTTCATGAATTTTTTGTCCTTGGTGTCAAGGGAACGGACATCACGGCTGAAAAGGAACAAAAGTTCCTCGAGTTAAAAAGCCGTATCGCAATGTTGAGCGATACGTTTATGGAGGCTTTGACTCACGACCAGAATATCGGACAGCACGTAATTAGTCTTGTAGAACGCTCCATTACACTCCGACATCTTTCTAATCTCAGCGGCGCAGAAGTTAAAAAAATGGAAATTGAGTGGCACGAAGCATATCTGTTACTCAACGAAACTGTTGGGATTTTAGAGGAGAAAAGAGAAGCCTTATCCAAGGTCTCTTCTTCAAAATTTATGGTAAAAAAGTTTGTTAAGAATGCTGCACTTAGTGTTAGCAGCTTTTTAGGTAGTATCTATTTTAAAACCTTTGCTATTCTGGTAGCTTTCATTTTAGTCCTCTGGGCATTACCCACTTTCGGAGTCTTAAATTACTCAAAACTCAAAGAGTATAAAGCCACTAAACCCATTTATAAATCGCTGGTAAAAATATATCGGAAAACTTTTAAAGGCGATTTTCCCTATGATGAAATATCTGAGCTGGAGCCCAATACAGAGAAAAGAGGAGAGAATGAGGTTCGAGAAAGGGGAACTGGCTCAGTGACCTTAACACAGGCGGCACAGTTATACTTCCAGGTCGGGCTCACCAATGATTTACGCAGTTGTCAGGAGTTTCTGGTCAAAGACTTTAAATATAAAAACGATGACGTGCGTATATTCTTCTTTCGGTACAACACTATCTTAGAGGCAGATAATATAGTCAACCGACTCAAGAATTGGAAACGAAACAACCAGGAACAAATGAGAATGATGCCGTTTATGG
>JAGHBZ010000438.1 GCA_021160705.1 Candidatus Sumerlaeota bacterium | reverse complement strand
GGTCCAGGGCATCCGCCATTATCTCGCCAGATTCCTTTAGTGCGGCAAATGAATCTCTCAGGGCACGTGGTATTTTGTTATGGATGGCTGAAGAGTGGAGTGGAGCAAATGAGCGAGTTGCGAAAAAATGTGTATCAGACTCCAGCAAGCCCACTCGTGCCTCACCAAGCACAGGAGGCTCTACGAAAATAAATAAGACTGGTTAAACTATGAAATGGTCATATCCATCCTGCAGGAGAATATATAAAACGTAATATCCGTCGGCTAAAAGTGTCATTATCCCAGCCTCATAGATAGATGACGTATGCAGAAGCAAGATAACACCTTAAAATGGCTTGTTTTAACGGCGATTGTAGTATGGGCAGGGTTTGTGTTGTTCTGGTATGTGTGGTTTCATCCAGAGCATCAACGTCCGTACTATCATTTTTTATTTTTGTTCAGCGATATGTTTGTTTTTCTCTTTATCGTAGTTATTTGTTTTGGTATGGGGCGCTTGATTCTTGTCCGACTCCTCCACTGGCAGGCCGAGAACCTCCTTATAGAGCTGCTCTGTTCTTTTGGCGTAGGTTTTGCCCTCCTGAGTTACACCGCAATGATTCTTGAATTTGCCGGTATACTCCGATTCTGGGTTACTGTGCTGATTCTCGTGGTATTTATGGGCTGTGGAGCATTTGAACTGAAGTTTTTCTTCGCCCGTATTTCTCAGGGTTTTCGGCGTGAGTGGAAATTCATTACTGGCTCCACACTAACAACCTTTTTGCTTGTAATTATTCTTCTCCAGGCAGGGATGAATTGTACTGATAGTTTCACTCCACCCTATGAGTGGGACACACTCAGCTATCATCTTTATTGTCCAAAAGAATATATCAAGGCGGGCAAGATTATAAAATTGCCATTTATTCATCAGAGCTATTATGCCAGTGGTGTGGAGCAGGTCTACACTCTCTGCCTGCTACTGAGAAGCCACATTGCACCGAAACTACTCCACTGTTTTCTGGGGCTAATGACCCTGCTGTTAATCTATGAGATGGGACGTAGATTTTTCACCCGAACCGTCGGGCTGGTAGCTATGTTGATTTTTTACACCTGCCCAATACCTGTCTGGTACTCAGGTATTGGTAAAAATGACCTTGGCACGATTTTTTTTCTTACCCTTGCGCTGTATTTATTTATTCGGTGGTGGCAAACTCCACTCAATTCTTCTTGCGCTAAAAAACAATGGTTATTCCTTTCTCTCTTTTTTACAGGTATAGGGATTCACATTGATTATCGCGGTCTTATTGTAGTGGGTGTTATCACACTGTTTTTGCTTTACCAGATAATCGCTCAGGCAGACATCTCCAGGGTAAAGTTACTCCAACGATTAGTGTTATTTCTCATTGTGCCAGTGGTGATTGCCTCTCCCTGGTATATAAAGAATTATATTTATACTGACGGTGGCTCCCCGGTGTATCCTTTTCTTGTGCAATGGTTTGGTGGTGTAGAGGGACACTATTTTGATTCATTGACACATCAACTTAGGCAACAGTATCACACCTCTGTAGTTTCGCTGAGTCCCGCTAAGTCAATCTGGTATTATCTATCGTTGCCCTTCTGGAAATTTACTATACTGGGACGAAATTATGACCTTGCGCGATTCAATGCAAAAGTCACACCACTATATTTAATATTACTCCCCCTGTTCATCTTTGCGCGGAAACCAAGAGTTGCTAAGGAATTATTGGCTATTGGGGTAGCATACGTGGTTCTTACCCAGGTAATGCGGAGCAACCATACGCGGTATTTAGCACCGATATTCCCACTCTTGGCTCTGGTCTCAGCGTATGTTGTTGTCCAGGGCTTTCCGCTTCATTGGAGCGTGGTCAGAAGACTGCTTATCGGGATTGTGTGTATTGTCGTGCTGGCACTTTTATACGACAATACTATCACTTTTTTCAAGCACAAGAGTCTGGAATACGTGCTGGGGCTAATTCCGGAGCGAGATTATATCACGTTGCGCTCTGAGATTTACCCTGCAGGTGAATTTATCAATAAAGAATTACCGCCACAGGCAAAACTCCTTTTCATAAGCGATGAGCGCCTGTATTATATTCGGCGTCAGGCGATTCCGCTTACTGCTGCTCGGATGGCAAGGTTCATAAAAATCACCGGCAATCATACAATGGATGAGTGGAAAAAACTACTCACCAACCTGGGGATTACGCATATTCTGTATAATCCCGGATTTCACCGCCGATTTGAGCAGATTAGAGCAATCTCAGACACTGTAGATGAGTTCTTTACACGATACAAGCAACAATACCTTGAACCTGTCTACAATCGCTACGGAATTGAAATATACAGAATAAAAGCAGGAGATAAATAAAAATTTTTTGTTGAAATACGCCGGAAGATATTAGAGAAGAAATTTACTTTTTCTATTTTATTTTGAACCAGGAGAAAGAGAAATTATGAAATTAAAACTGCTCATAACATTACTAATCAGCAATATGTTTTTATTAATCTTAATAGGAGTATTTGGTGACACGATTATTCTCAAAGAAGGTAAAGAGATTCGGTGCGCAATTTTGTCAATGAACCAGAAAGAAGTGAAGATTGAGTCGGGTGGGGTGGAGATGTGTATACCCCGTGCACGAATTAAAGGGATTAAGAAAGCGGAGATTAAACCGTCTGTTTCGGCGACACTGACACCAACGCCGTATCCAGCGCCCTCTACCACCTGCCCACCTGAAGTTCTACAGCCATCAGCGTCACCCCCTC
>JAGHBZ010000357.1 GCA_021160705.1 Candidatus Sumerlaeota bacterium | reverse complement strand
GTTAGGGGAAAAAATTAGTGAGAATTAGTGCTAATTCGCGGTTAAAAAGAAAGGAGTAAATAGAAAAAAGATGGAATTAGCCACGGGACGTTTCCTAATTGAGATTAACCAGATTGCCTCTATACCCTCAATGAATACAATGAAATGCATTTCTCAATCTGTGAATTTCAAACAAGAAATGTTATTAAAGGTTATCCGATGTTTTTTTCAGCTGGGGCGAGTGGGGTGTGGATGGGGAGAGTAAATGTAAACGTAGAACCAACACCCGGCTCGCTTTCCACCCAGATGCGCCCTTTATGAGCCTCAACTATACGTTTGCAGATAGCAAGCCCAAGCCCGATACTTTTCTCTCCAGCAGTGGGCTTAACGCTTGTGCGTCCAAAATCGGTGAACACTACAGGTAACTCTGTCTCTGGAATCCCCTGTCCCTGGTCTTGTACTGAAATTTCTACCTTGTCTTTCTGAGCTTGCGCCTTTAAGGTGACGATGGTCTCAGGGTGGGAATACTTTATAGCGTTGGTTATGAGGTTGTTGATGACCTGTTCAATCCGATTGGGGTCCATCAGCACTTTAGGGAGATTAGATTCACACTCTAATTTCAATTCAATAGACTTATCCTTAGCCAGGAGTGCGTTGGATTCATAGGATTCTCTAAGGAACGCCTCAAGATTGACTTCCTCAAGGTTCAATTCTAGGTGTCCCGACTCAATAGCACTAACGTCCAGCAAATCATTGACCAGATTGAGCATAGTCCCGGAAGCCCTGTGAATTCGCTCAATTATCTCGCGTTGCGAGTCGGGTATTTCGCCAGCAACACTATGCAATAAAAGACTTGAATACCCCTGAATAACTGTTATCGGATTTCTGAGGTCGTGAGCAGCCATACCAAGAAATTTGTTTTTCAGTTCGTTCAGCTCCAGCAATTGTTGATACAATCTGCCTTTTTCAACGATTATCGCCAGGTGTCCAGCTATCTGGAGAAAAAATTCTATATGAGCATCTTTATATGTATCAGTCTGCATACTGGAGAAAAAGATAAAACCAATTGGGTTACCCCTGACAATCAATGGACACGTGAGACTGGAGCGCATACCTTCTTGAACTATTTTCCGGGTGGAGTCGGACTCAGGATGTTCCTTCAGGTAAGCCTCCAGGTCATTGAGAATACGAGGCTGTCGGGTTTCTACTATTTTCTGGAGACTGCTTCCTTTGAGTGGTGCTTCATAGCCAGTAACAATCTTCAATACAGAGGCATCGGAACGTGCCCAGCGTGCCCGGACAATTGTTCCATCTTCCTCCAGAAGTGCACACCCTATGCGGTTATATGGGATAACTGGACGAAATGAATCATAGACGTTATTCAGCACATCATCAAGCCTGAGCCCGGCGTTCACCTCTTCAGTAATCTTGGACAACAGATTTATCTCATCAAACTTCTTTTTCATAGCAAGTCCTAATTCAAAAAGTTCTTTACCGAGTTGCCCGAGCTCGTCTTCTTCGCCGATAGGTATTTCCACCGGGAATTTACCTCGTATCATCTCACCCACAGCCACCCTATACCTTTGAATTCTTGCGTCCACCATTTAAAATGCTCCTTTTCCAGGGATTTGGGGATTGGGTATTACAACTTTAAGAAAAACGTTTCTCTCTTATCCTGTGGGCTTCTCTTTAAGAAACCATCTATCAGGTATATTCCCCTGAGGAAGCGTATAGAGATTGCCTATGATGGGCTTTTACACTGAGGATGCTATCACTGGAGATTTGATATTGATTGGATTACGTCCGGGTGGATTCATTCCCTGCACTATCGCATACTTTCTCATCACCATAACCAGATGTCATAAGGATAACAGCCGTTACTGATAGAGAAAGGGTATTAATGTAGATTATTGCTCCAGGATTTTTTTGATGGTTTGTTCCATTTCCTTCTCCACATCGCTGGAGAAACCAGTATAGTCACCTGCGACGCTTCCTTTTTTGTCAATGAGGAGAATTCTCGGGATTGCTGTGACACCATACTCACGACTTACACTACCCTCAGTGTCGCGTAATATTGTATAAGTTATTTTCTGAGCGGTGAGGAACTTTTTCAGAGCTTGTGTATCTGATTGCGCATTAATCCCCCAGACTACCAATCCTTTATCTTTGTATCGCTTGTGAAGTTTCTGGATAAATGGCATACTCCTGCGACAAGGTCCACACCAGGTCGCCCAGAAATCAAGCAAGACTACCTTTCCTTTCTGTTCTGATAACGAATGGGTGTTGCCATCAATGTCTTTTAATGTGAACTCAGGTGCCTTTTTCCCTTTCAGGTCTGCTTTTGCCTGTTCTCTGGATGGTTCTGGCGGGACAAATGACTCAACCTCTTTTGCGTCTTCAGGGACATTAAACGCAAACACTTCCGCAGAGACTTTCTCATTGGGTTTGATTATCTTATAGTCCTCTGTGAGCGTAATTTTCAGGTCAGCCGGTGGTTTTTGAGAGGATGGTCTTGATTTAATCGCCTCAGTCATATCCACGTTCATTTGTTTTATGAGAAACGTGTTGGGGTCGATGTACAGGTCAACCTTAGACTTATCGCTCTGCTTAAGTTGCACCACATAATAGGTTTTACCTTCAAGTTCTTCTGGTGGAAGCATCTTAGCGGATGTAGTATTTCTGATGATAGCTGATTTCGGGTCATCAGAAAGGAGTATCATTAGTACCCCACTGGCTCTTGCCCCGGGCGCAATTACTTTCTCCAGGTCAATCTCTTTGATTGTGTGGGGTGCATCCAGTTTCCGATATTGCTTTAAACTCGGCAGATAACTATACAGCACTTTCCCATTGCTGACAATCTCAAAACCCATTGAGGGGTGGTCAAATTTCACATAGAATTTATTAGGTTTTTCGAAAGCCATCTTTACAGGAAAATCAGCTGTTTGTGTCTTACCCCGGGCTGTCATTTTGAAGGTGGTCTTGCCTTCCGTATAAAAACTCTTCAGGTGCTCATACGCAGAAAATGACTTCTCAATTAGCGTTGAGGTCGTCAACGTTTCTTCTTTTAGCGAAGTAGCTCCGGTAGAGACTCCCCAGACAAACACCAGCGTTAAAACTGTTACTATCACAGCAACTACTCCACTGCCTTCTTTCTTTTGCCTCATTAAAACAACCTCCTTCTATTTAGTTTTTAAAAACCTTAAACCGTAAATCTAAAAAGCATTAATATTACAATGAATATTCACTTATTAGATGTCAATATGCATTCTGAAAATATCCATATTTTTTTCTATGACTCTAAAGATATTATAACCCGAAGGGTAAAAATCTTTTTATCCGTCAGGAGCGTTTTTTTTGGGAGCCCTTTCTCTTTGTTGTGAAGTTCACGAATACTCCTGCAATTAATGCGCAATCAAAAAATTATTTGTAGCAGAGCTGGAAGACCATCTCTGTCTTCTCAGGTTGTGTGATAATGAACAAATGGGCGTGACTAAAATATGTATTAAACAGAGAAGAGGGGATATACTGGTCGATGTTGAGAACTTCTTTATTAAAATTCTGGAGGTCAACTTTAAGAGTCTTTGCTGTGGTATTGATTTCTGAAAGGAGTGCTGAGAGGTTGAATGAACGCCAGGAAAGAATAAACACCGGCTTGAGAGTGAACTGTTTGAGTAATGGGATTTTCTCATAAAGAGAGAGCCCAGAACGTGGCTGGTGAAGTAAGCTGGCAATGGCTTCTGTTCGTCCACTGACCAGGGCGAATTCTTTACCAACCCAGAAGACCACCTCTCTGGTTTCCTGAGTTGTGGGGCGTTGTTCTTTCAGAATGAACAAACGTCCGCTATTCAGGTCCTCTTCACTAAGTTCAAAATACGTAATTTGTGCTACGATTCTCAGCACCCTGCGTAGCATAGAGCTAAAATAGTTATGCTCTTTAAGCTCAATAAAGAGCATTAGCTGGTTATAGGATGTCTGCGTATCCTCAGATTTAATTTGCAGAGGGAACAATGCTACCTCCTGACCCAGTGCCTTTGCAAAAAATTCACCAAGTAAAGTTTTAGAATTTTTGCTTAAATTTTCCAGCACGGCTTTTTGATTTCTTTGAAATTTCCGGGAGAGGTGGGCAACGTTTTTATCAAACCAGTGCCAGGCATCAGCCCAGTTAATAGTTGCAATAAGGAAGTAATCAGCATCGTCTGGCATCATTGAAGAATACCGAAATAACGCCTCTTTTCTCCGGGGAATGTGGGCAGACGTCTTCTCTTCGCCAGCACGTAAAAATGTCATATTCAGACGCAATTCATTCGGGTAAGGCAAGCATACCAGTTTTGCCTTTGTCACATTGAAAATAATAATTGCCTGTCGAAAAAATTTCCCTTTTATAATTTTAGCCTTATTCAGTGTTTTAAGGTTCGCCATAATTTGCAGAGAAGGTGCTGGGGATTTCGTTGGAGGAGATGATGGACACATAGCAGTAATCAGTGCTGGCTCAGAGAGTGCTTTTTTGACCCTTGAAGGCTCTCCTATTGCAAGCAGAAAATACCCTTTATGAAAACCATAGTTTATATAGAGCTCATATTCGCGATAAACATCGGGCAGGATAGTTTTATCCCTCTTTTCTGAGCTATGGTATTTGAAGAGTTGTGTATTCTTCACAGGGGTCTTGATGTAGTAATGCAATGAAGTGAGTCGGATGTCATTTATAGTCAGAACGCTCCGGTCTACGTCCTCTGGGAGTCTCTTTTGAAATTGCTGAAGCCATTTTGCTATGGCTGATGAATCTGGTCTGAAACTGATTAGTGTGACAGGACGCGGTACACCCAACAATGGAGTGGATGTGACCATCACGATTGATAGTGCAAATTTGTCTTTTATCAACTGTCTCAGACGTGGTGCGGTCAGCTGAAAGTGCTCGAGCCAGAAACTCACCAAACGGTTTATCTGCTGAATGGCTGGGGCTATAAACGACTTGGGCGCTGGTTCATTTAAGAATTTATTAAGTGCAGAATTTTCATAACGTGAAAGGAATAATTGCATATCCGAGGTTGAGCAAAAAAATAGTACTCTGTCATCAAGTGTGCTGGTGACATCACAATCCTTTGCTATCCCAAGACTTGCTAATTGAAAAAATAAAAAAAATAAAAGTGTTACAAAAATAACAATAATGTTCTTTCCCATAATTTATACCCTGTATTTAGATTTAGAATTAATTATACAGTAACCCTTTATCAAAGAGATGGCAATTTAAAATTCTCGTAACAACCATTGGAAGGTCTCAATGGATGCGGGAGCTATTTTAAAAATTTCATTCTACTAAAGGGGTAATATCGGAAGAAGGCTTTCCCTTTTATATTCTCAAGCGGCACTCCACCCCATTTGCGACTATCCGCACTAATGGGACTATTATCTCCGAACACATAGACCTGACCCTCAGGCACAACCGTCTGACGAAACCCGAAACTATTGGTATACTTCAAATATTTAAACACAGGTGGGTCGGTCACTCGTTTTCCGTTAATAAATAAATGTGAATTGTTAATCTCCACTTTCTCGCCTGGCAGCCCAACTACCCGTTTTATATAGATGGGTTTTTCTGGCTGGAATTCTGGTTTGGGGACCCGAAAAATAATAATATCACCGCGTTTGGGAGGGTGAAACCAGTATGCAGATTTATTCACCAGAATCATATCTTTTTCCCAGTGCAGATTCTCGCGAACCTGGAACTGCTTATCAATTGGTAACGAAGATACAGGATACACATTTATATAATGCTCTCCTTCACGTTCAAAGACCTCATACCCCACGCCAGTTCGGACAACTAAATCTTTATCACCATCATCGTCTATGTCCACCCTTGCTATCCGTGCTCCTATAAGTGTGGGTATCATTGACCCGCTGGGTATTCGGAATAGCTCTATAGTAAAAGTCCGAATGAACATTGCCAGTACAAATGCCATTATTATTATCTCAATCCATTCCCGGATACTTTGTAAAATTGTTTTTTTCTCTTTCGGTTTTTTCTTCTTATCTTCTTGTTTCATTTGATTCAATTTGGACGTTTCACGAAGAAGGGATTAGGAGATTTTTTTACCGACGACTTTAACGAAATATTCCTCGAGCGATAGAGCAGGACTCCCGAACTCAATAACTTCATAATTTTTGTGTATCAATTCAGTAAGCACGTCCAGGGGTTTTTGTTTTTGAGTAAGCGAAATCCTGTATAAATTATCTCCGCTCTTTTCAATCTTATAAGTCCCATCCAGCACAACTGGAGTTGGAGAGCGGACAACAACTTCAAAGCTTTGAAGCTCAAGCATCAGGTCGGAGATTTTTTTCTCTTCAACGACTCTCCCCTGGTCAATGATGATGACTCTGTCGCACATAAGAGAGACCTCGCTGAGTTCGTGGCTGGAGAAAAACACAGTCTTTCCCTGCTTTTTGTAGTTCAGCAGAATCTGGCGAAGGTCACGTCTGCCCACCGGGTCAAGTCCAGAGGTCACTTCATCAAGGATAAGCACTTCAGGGTCTCCGAGAAATGCCTGGGCTATGCCCAGACGTTGCAACATCCCTTTGGAGTACTTTTTCAACAGCTCGTTCTCTCTGCCTTTGAGTCCAACCATCGTCAACACCTCGTCCACTCTTCGCTCCAGCTCTTCGCCTCTCAGTCCTGCTAACCCTCCGTATATAGTTAACAATTCTTTCGCTTTCATAAATGGATAATATACCGCAACCTCAGGTAAATATCCGATTCGGCGTTTTGCAGATGTGTGCCCAGCAGGTAGTCCAAGAACCTTCACACTACCTCTCTTTGGAAAAATAAACCCCAGCAATGCCTTAATGGTAGTGGACTTGCCTGCTCCATTGGGACCTATAAATCCAACGACTTCCCCTCGCTCCACCCTTAAATTTAATCCATCTACCGCAACCAATGGCTTTAGCCCAAGTCCTCGCTTATATTCTACTCGCAGGTCTTTTATTTCTATTACTGGCTCAGTGCTCATTTTTATCTCAGCGTGATGTTTAATAATAATATGATAATGAATGTATTTCTTTTACCACGTGGATGTCAATTTTAATTCTAATGTTTTATGACTACTATTTTGTATAATGCAGAGGCTTCGGAATCTAAAAATAATGACTGATTGCGTAAATTCCGCTGTAAATGGGGTTTTAGCACGACCGTACATTAGTTATTCGTAGCGAAGTGCCTCAATTGGGTCAAGATTGGCGGCTTTCACTGAGGGGTATAGACCAAAAACCAGCCCGGTCAGCGCAGCAACAAAGAAACTTATTATGATTGCCACTGGCGATATAATAGTCTGCCAGCCCGCATACAGACTAATACCTTTGGCAAATGCTATCCCCAGGATGATGCCCAGCACACCCCCTGCCAGACTGATAATAATTGACTCCACAATGAACTGAGCAAGTATGTCGCGTTTGGTCGCACCAATTGCTCTTCGTATACCTATCTCACGAGTGCGCTGTGTCACTGTGGTTAGCATAATGTTCATAATTCCAATGCCTCCGACAATTAGTGAAATTAATGCAATAGCTGTCATTACCTGAGTAAAGATTCGTTGCGTCATCATCTGTTGTCTCATTAGTTCTTCAGGGATGATTATTTCAAAGTCTTTAACGCCACGATGAGTCCTGAGCATAATATTGTTCACAATGTTTGCAATCTCTTGTAGGTCGCATTCTTCCCGGACTTTAATCACAATCTCGTCGAGTTGTTCATTAAGTCCAGTGGCGAGAATTCGTTTGAGAGCTACATTAAGGGGAATATAGACGGTATTATTGGGGTTGGCTACACCCGTTCCAGCGGATTCACTCCCCACAGACTGATGCTCAAGCACACCCACTATGGAAAATAACCATCGCCCAAGTCGAATTCGTTCACCCACAGCATCTTTTAGAGGAAACATAGATTCTTTAATCTTGTTGCCAATCACACAGACACACGCAGCTCGTTCGTCTGCGAGTGGATGTATAAAGTTGCCACTTGCGAGTCTCCAGCCAGCGATAGCTGGATAATCCGCTGTGACGCCCAGTACCGTTGCTGGCAGAATACGGTTCTCGTGGTACAATTTTACATTGACATTTTTTGCCAGCGCAATATGTGTGATGAAGTCTTTGAGAATGGCGGCAATTTTGTGCGCATCATCAGTAGTCAGTCCATGCACACCTTTACGTTGTGCGTCAAGGGCATCAAGCCCGTACAGCTTAACTGCACGCACACGAATATTGTGAGTACCGAGGAGTTTTATCTGGCTGAGCACCTTTTCTTTAGCGCCAGCACCGATAGCAACCATCGTTATTACTGCTCCTACACCAAAAATCACGCCCAGAGTGGTCAAAAAAGAACGTAGCTTATGATTGCGGAGCTCTATTAATCCGAGTTTTACATTCTCAATTATTGACATTACTCACACCAAGCTGAGGAGAAATTAAATTAAGTTTAAACTGCGAATACAGTTTAATATAAAAATAACTGAGCAGACACCCTGATGTCAATTCATCAATCTCATTTTGAAAAGGCACAGAGAAAGCTTCGTGTTATACCCTCTGGCAAAAAGAATACATTATTAGGCCCCTGAAAGAACGTCCTGTTATTTAGCCCAGTGCTGACGCACCAGGATTAAGAAAACAGACTAACCCGTTAGGAGCGACCTGCAAAAGGAAATTTCCGTATATTATCAAAAAATAGGTGAGTAAGGGAACGAAACAGGGAAATTCCTTTATTTTTTGCCAATAAGGTGGTAATAATCTTTCCCCTTAAGTTCCTATCCATTCTTGACGAATCTATATTAGAGAGTCATCAAATCTCAGGAGGAGTTCTGTGATGAATAAAGAACGGAGAAAACATAAACGAATAAGCGTGAATATCCCCTCAGAGGTATCACTTGTTCTCCCAGAAGATACATTTCAACCCCGGGATTTTCAGGGTACAATTCTGGATATTAGCTATGGGGGGGTCAAGGTGGTGGTGAAAGGTCTTGAAAAGGAACTGTTTAAAAAACTGTTACGCCCCCAACGCTATATGAAACTCAGGTTTTTTCTGCCGGGTGAACGAGGCGAAGTGAAACTTATTGGGCGTATCGTCTATTTGAACTATTTTGAGCACGAGAAAAAACTCGTATCGGGGATTGCCTTTGAAGAGATGAACGAAGAAATGCAAGCACGCATTCGTAATTTAATCTCTTATCTGGAACGAGAAGAACAATATTCTTTATAGCCTTTTTCTATATTGCCAATTAAGCATTCCTGAGAGCACCTTCCTTATATAAAGCCTTATGGAATTTTGTTAAATTTATATTGAGGATTTTATCGGAAAATCCGGGAAAGATAGTAGGAATAGTTCTGGACAACTGCTCAGTGTACTTTAGTAAAGAGGCTTGTAAGCTGTGGGAGGATGAGAAGATATATGTTTTGCCGTTACCGACCTATACTCCATTTCTTAATCCCAGGGAAAAGATGTGGTTAAATATGAGGCGTCACGTCTGTCATAATCATCCTTATTAGCAAGATAAACGAGGTGGTAGAACAATTTCACAACTGGGTGAATGAGGAGGCTACTCCTAAAAAATATTACCTCAGCTCCCCTTTTCCAAAGAGCTAATATAAGAACAAAATTATGAAAAATTTATACTCGGGGGGTGAATGAGAAGGTGCTCTCTTACTTCATCACGAACCCTGTAAAATTATCTGATGATTAGGGAAATTTACTCAAGGCAACTTTAAGTTTGACAGTATAGCCATTAATGCATTAATACCTAATAAAATTTTTTCTCAAAGCCAAATATTGAAATTAAAAAAATAAGGCTTGTGTATTTTACAAACTATCTGGTATGAGGAATAATTACATAATTTTATTGAAGGAGGGCATAGATGAGCGAGGACAACAAAATAATCTTAAGTAGCAGGGAATTGCCCAGGAAATGGTATAATGTATTGCCGGATTTGCCCAAGCCAGCGCCACCGCCACTTGACCCCTCAACCCAGCAACCTATCACCCCGGATAAATTGCTGGCGATTTTCCCTGAGAGCCTGATTATGCAGGAGGTAAGTTCGGAACGCTGGATTGATATTCCTGAGGAGATACTGAACATTTATACTATATGGCGACCAACACCATTGGTTCGTGCACGGCGTCTGGAGCAGTATCTGGATACCCCTGCAAAGATTTTCTATAAAAACGAGAGCTACAGTCCACCGGGAAGTCATAAACCTAATACTGCGGTTGCCCAGGCATATTTCAATAAAAAAGAAGGCGTCAAACGTTTGACCACAGAGACTGGAGCAGGGCAATGGGGAAGTGCGCTCGCTTTTGGGTGCAATGCCTTCGGGTTGGAATGTATGGTCTATATGGTCAAGATTAGCTACGAACAGAAACCGTATCGGCGTGTATTAATGGAGACCTGGGGTGCGAATGTAGTCCCCAGTCCCAGCACTAAGACAAAGTTCGGGCGAGAGGTGCTGGAGAAAGACCCGGAATGTCTTGGCAGTCTTGGGATTGCTATCAGCGAAGCTATTGAGGATGCAGTAACCCGGGATGATACCAAATATTCACTGGGCAGTGTGCTTAATCATGTGCTTCTTCACCAGACCATTGTGGGACTGGAGACAAAAAAACAATTTGAGATGGCTGGTGTTGAGCCAGATGTCTTAATTGGCTGTGTCGGTGGTGGGAGCAATTACGCAGGATTTTTTCTACCATTCGTTCCACTTAAATTAGAGGGCAAGCGAGACATACGGTTTATTGCTGTAGAACCTAAAGCCTGTCCAACCTTAACCAAGGGACCGTATACCTATGACTTTGGGGATACTGCGGAGACCACACCACTACTCAAGATGCACTCTTTAGGGCATAATTTTATACCTCCTGGAATACATGCAGGTGGATTACGTTATCATGGGATGGCACCAATAGTAAGTCTCCTGTGCGATGAAGGTATAGTGGAGCCAAGAGCATATCATCAGATAGAAGTGTTTGAATCAGCGGTCACGTTTGCGCGCACTGAAGGACTTGTCTGTGCACCGGAGACAGCTCACGCCATCAAAGCAGTCTTTGATGAAGCACTCCGTTGCAAAAAAGAAGGCAAAGAAGAAGTGATTGCCTTTAATTATAGTGGGCATGGCTTTTTTGACCTTGCTGCGTATGATGCTTACTTTAGCGGAAAACTCCAGGATTACGATTATGAACCCAGAAAAAAGCAAGGGTAGTATGGCAACACATTACTCTGGCGAAAAAAAAAGGCGATGATTTCGGTCATCGCCTTTTCATTTTATGGCTGTTTTGGGGAGGAGGCAACGAGGATTCGCCCCGCCTCTATTGGAGAAAAATGAGGTTTCAATTACCATTAATCAAACATTCAGACTCCCGATTTCTTCCGTAATTGTTTTACCAAAGCCTGACGGCGTTTGAGTGCCTCCAGCCGCATAAAGTCTTTTGCCTCATCATTTCGGTCAATCGTTGCCTGGTCAATAGCATGGTCAGTGGAACCTTTATGGCGGATAACTTTGTATATAGGTTCCCAGATGCGTGCGATATTATATTTCTCGCTTACTCGAAGTACCATAGCGTAATCCTCGCCGTAGTTACGTGCCCAGGGTGAATCATTCACATCAAACCAGCCCATCTCTTTGAAGACCTTAATATGTGCTGAACGGGGTGCACCTGCACCATTTACACGCAATAGGTTATTGCGTCCATTCTCATAGGTCCACTCGTCGTGCGTGACCACCGGAATATCGTCGCGGCGATGTATTTCGCCGTTATCGTCCATCTGCCAGACCTCATAAGAGCCAATTACCATCCCTGCAGTGGGGTCAGATTCAAATGCCTTGATGATTTTTTCTACGGCATCCGGGGTAAGTCGGTCATCAGAGTCCAGCTGCACATAATATTTACCCCGGGCAACCGCTAATCCTGAATTCAAGCAATAGCCTATATTATTTATGTCCACAACGATGAGACGGACATACGGTGGTTCGCCGGTGAACTTATCGCCACCCGGCATATATCGCCGTACCGCATCAATGGTGGGGTCATCTGCCCCCCCATTTACCACCACTATGACCTCTATATTCTTGACGGTCTGTGCCAGTACACTCTCAATGGCGTGTCCGATAAACTCTGGTCTGTTATAGACCGGGATGACTACCGAGGCGATACACTCAGAGAACTGTGCTTCTTCTTCAGGGGTGTATTCTACACGGTGATAGTTTTGTCCTGGTGCTAAATAAGCTCCAATACGTTTCAAGTGTTCAGTTAAAGCTCGTTCCATCTCAAGTTGCACATTTTTCCCGGCAAGCAGGTAGCTGAACACATCGTGCTTTTTGCTCTGAGCCAGCACAGTGTAGAGTGACCCGCCCCAGCGATTGCCTATGTGTCGCATCTCGCCGAGCTCTGAGACCTTCAGACGAAGGTCATATAAATCAGCGAAGTTATAATTTTCATCAGCACCACCAATCTTCTTGAGCACCCGACGAGACAGCATCCAGACAACACCGTGGTCGGATTCATCACGCAATCTTCCGGGATGCCAGTCCAGGAGTTTGCGTTCTGTCACTGAGCCATCCTCCTCAGCAATCTCGTAGTCAGCATAGACCAGACCGGGTTTTTTACTCCGAATCATTCCCCAGCGAAAAAGGTCAAGTGCACTGCGTTTAAGGAGTACAGGGGACTGAAAGTTATTGATATTCAGCACGTATTCGCCCCGTGCCTTTGCCAGCGCAGCATTAAACATAGCTGCGCGATTGGCGAATTCGCCGACAATGGGTTTGAACTTTCGTCGTTTACCGCTTATTACTTTGGTGAGAAAATCAAAATTGCCCCTATCGGTCTCACGTCCATCAACCAGGAGTAACTCAAAATCCTGATAAGTGGATTGCATCACACTCTCAACTGAGTTTTTCAGTGCTGAGAGCTCATAGGGCATCTCTTTCGGTAGATACATTACGACACTAATGAGATTCTTCTTTGCCATAATCTCCTCCTTAAATTTATGCTTATTGATTCAGGGAAGGTATAAAATATAGGTAATCCTAAAGTCTTTGCTAATTAAGTCTCAACCTTTTTGTGGTAAATTTAATATTGATAAATCATTGTATCCAAAAAAACAGGTGCCAGGAGAAATTATTCCACCTGACACCATACATCAAGCTATCCAGTCTCAAGAGGATTATTTATGCTGTTCCTCAGAACGTTTCTGGCTGCGATAAATATCACCAGCGCTAACAGTTCCATTGGTCGGGTCATAACTGGCGAGATTCCAGCCCCCAGCTCCATAGTCCGCGCGTACACCCGGCATATTGTAATAATAGGTATCCGGACCAGCGCTCCGCATCACCCACTCACCATACCGATTACGTTGCGCAGCCCAGATAGCTTTACTTCCCCAATGAGTGTAAGGACCATCGGGGTCATAAATAAGTGATGGATGCCACATAACTTGATATGCCAGAGGTTCGGTAAAATGATGAGGCTTTCGGAAAATGTCCTCCATTGGGGCGTCACTTGATAGATACGCTATTGGTGTCGTAAGTTCACCAGGATAAAATTTATATTGTGCTTCTGGTGGTAGACCGAGGTCGTAGGGAGCAACAGTGGTTAAGGGATAAGCATTGGCGTCTACATAATACGACTCCACAGCAGTGGCAAGCGTACGCATATTACTCAATTGTCGACTGACCTTGGAGCGGACCTGGGCTTCAAGGAAATTTGGAACAGCAATTGCCGCCAGAATGGCGATAATCGCTACTACTATCAATAACTCAATAAGTGTAAAACCCTTTTTCCGCTGCATTTTTCTCACTCCTTTGTTCATAGGTATTCAGGAGTTTCTCTCCTCTTAACAGACAATACTACTAATTATTCGCTATTTTCACCTCCTCTTTTCTAAGTTTCTATCTATTTGGAAACTCAAAACTAATACTTTCTAAAGTAGTGAGCTTCTGAGAGTCAACACTTTTCTGGAGTTGCGGATTCAGAATGACAGCTACATACAGTTCTCTAACTCCTTCTCCTGTATCCTCCCCTCACGAAGGCGTACTTAAGGCAACTTAAAATCGGCAGGAGAAGACTTCTTCTCTCCAATCACGCCTCCTTTAAATAGATTAATCTACGATGTTTTTATTTGATATACGGGAAGAGAAATTTGAAAATTGTATATGTGAGTTGTGGTGTAAGAATGAACAATGGCAAATGAGGACAAACAAAAACGAATCCTTTCTCTATTGAAACACCAGGGAGTGTTCAGGGCATCAGATTATTTCGCAAAAGAGGAAAAAGAAAAACAGCGTTATCCTGACATAACAGAAGTAGTCAAAGGAGCCAGACGACTCCAGAATGAATATGGGGAGCTCATCTACCGCCAGTTAACCGTGCCAGTAATGGATATTTTTACTCCACCGGTTGAGGATATTGAGTATAAACTCCCGGGTGAGAAATATTTTCATCATCTTAACCCGGAGGTAATAGCGAAATTTTGCGGTAGCGAGGATTCTGTCGCGCCTGAGCGCCTACTTTTTCTTGACCTGGAGACCACTGGACTTGCCGGGGGTACAGGTACATACCCGATTCTCTCCGGGGTCGGTTACTTTAGAAGGGGGGAATTTGTGCTTGAACAATTTTTTATGGAGGACTTTGACCGAGAGATTGCAAGTCTCACCGAATTAGCAAAAAGAATTGATAACTTCACCGCATTTGTTACTTACAATGGTAAGAGTTTTGACATCCCATTATTGCGCACACGCTTTACCCTGCACAGGCTCGGGACGGAGCTCGAACTGCCCAATATTGACCTCCTTCATCTGGTCAGAAGGTTATGGCGCGGTATTCTCCCGGAATGTACATTAACCGCAGTGGAACGCCATCTGTTAGGAATTCGTCGCACCAGAGACGTGGATGGCAGTATGGTTCCCCAGATTTATTTTGATTTTCTACGTCGGCGCGACCCCGGCTCTATCGCCGTCGTATTTGACCATAACGCTCAGGACGTCATCTCCCTTGCTTCTATTCTGGCACGTATCGTCTATTACTACCATTTCCCTGACACCGAGGAGCTGACAGAGGCTATTCCTCAGTTAGGCTTGAGCAAGCTATATGAGCGTCACGGCGAGTCTGAACGTTGCCTGGAATCTATGGAACGCGCTCTGGTGTATTGTCGGGACCCGCGTCTTGCGTATTTTATCTCCTGCCACATTGCCCGTCTATATAAAAGAATGAACCGATGGGATGAGGCGTTGTCTATATGGAATTCCCACATAGAGAGCGGTCATCTTTACAACCTTGAGCCATTTATTGAGCTGGCTAAGTATTTTGAGCACCGTGTGCGAGACCACAAGAAGGCTATTCAGATTGTGGAACGTGCGCTCCAGTTCGTTGAGGAAACACAAGAGCTGAATGCCCTGCTGGGCGATACTTTGAGTTTTGACCCGGAAAAAGCCATTGATGAATTAACATATCGCTTACGGCGTCTACAGCGACGTCGTACACCTGATAATGCATACTACACTCAACAGGAGGGTAAACATAATGAAGATTAGGCTCTCTGCAAAAACATTGACGCAATCTTCTGCTGATATGGCAGTGTTTCTGGTGGATACCGATAAGGAATTTTTTACGTCCACTGATAAATTTCTTAAGTCTCTTTGTCAGCGTTATTTAAAAGGAGTAAAAGAGGAACGCATTCGTCAGGAGATGGTTGTCACCCCCCCAGCATCTTTACCGTTTAAATGTGTATATTTTTATGCGCCATCTCTGAGTAAGTATTACACTTATGACGAAACAGTGAAAATTGCGGTGGATAGAGCCCGGGAGTATGCCTCCAATATGGGTTACAGGAGTATTCTATTTTTGCTGAATGCCAAAGATGGCACTGCAAATATACAAAATATCACTGAAGGACTGCTACTCGGGGTGTACTCTTTTGACAAATATAAAACCAACCAGAAGAAAGGCAAAAACGTACAGGAGGCAGCCTTACTGGTTGGGAAATCATCGCTGGGCAGGGCACGAAAATTAGTGGACTCAACCTCTGCATTGTGCACCATTATTAACGAATGTCGTGATGTTATTAATGAACCTCCTGATAAAATATATCCTGACTCTCTGGCAAGAATAGCAATGCGTCTTGCACGTGCTCACGGCTTAAAATACCAGATTTTCAAAGAGCAACAACTCAAGCAGATGGGATACAATGGTATTCTGAGCGTTGGGCGAGGTAGCCAGTACCCGCCCCGGTTGGTGGTGATACATTATTTCCCTCCAGGAAAAAAATCTGTTGGCAAAACAAAGAAGCATCTCTGCATTATCGGGAAAGGCGTGACTTATGATACAGGAGGTGTCTGTTTAAAACCGCCAAAGAATATGTGGGAGATGAAATCTGATATGGCAGGTGCAGCGGTGGTCATCTTCGCAATGGCGGTGCTTGCACGGGTCAAACCATCATACCGGATAACAGCAATAGCCCCACTTGCGCAGAATGCAATTGGCAAACAAGCAGTGTTGCCCGGTGAAATCATAACCTCCCCTGCAGGGAAGAGTATCCATATTCAGAATACTGATGCAGAGGGCAGGCTACTGCTGGTTGATGCACTCCATCACGCCACTACCAAACTCAAAGCCACACATATTGTTGACGTTGCCACTCTGACTGGTTCAATCATCAGGGCACTGGGTGAGTCGTTAAGCGGGCTTTTTGTCAACGACCCTGAGTTTGCTAACCTCATTATAGAATGTGGGAAAAAGGCAGGCGAGGATATCTGGCTAATGCCCCTTTACGAAGAATATCGTCAATTCCTGAAGTCAAAGGTGGCAGATGTGGAAAATATTAGCAGTTCCCCTTATGCTGGCTCAATAACCGCAGCATTGTTCTTAAAAGAATTTGTGCCTTCTGGGGTAAAATGGGCTCATCTGGACATCGCAGGGACCGCATTCAGAGATAAAAAATGGAAATATTATTCGCCCGGGGCTACTGGATACGCCCTTAAGACAATTGTTAAACTTGCTGAATCATTGTGAGCTTAACCTGCGATTATCTGTGTATTGGCTATATCCGGAGTGGGCAAAGTGAACCAAAAGGGAAATCATCCGTACGTAGAGGAACGGAAATAGTCTGGGGTCTCAGGGAAATCTTAAGCGCCCTCTTGGCTAAAGAATGGGAAGCTGACTGAAAAAACAGAACTTATAAACATACCACCCCTCCTTTTGCCCTCCTGGTTTTTATGGTATTCAAATTGCTCTATACTCATACGCAATATTTAATTGAAGGAGGTGTCGGACAATGAAGAGAAGAACAACCACCAGAATTCTCCTTTGTGTCCTTACAGTAGTACTGTTAGCAGGCTCAATAGTCATACTCACAGGGTTCAATCCATTTCAGCAGGGTATATCACCCAGGATTACAAAGGCATTAGACCTTACGGATGAGCAGGTGGCAAAAATTAAGGCGAAGAAGTTAGAGGCTCAAAAGGCTCAAATAGAAATCAGAGCCAAGATAAAGATTGCGGAACTTGAGCTCAAAGATGCCCTGGATAAAGATGAGGTAGACCTGGATGC
>JAGHBZ010000119.1 GCA_021160705.1 Candidatus Sumerlaeota bacterium | reverse complement strand
TTTTTTTCTCTCCTGTTAGGAATTGGGTATTGTCAAGAGTTTTAGATGGAAAACTCTAAAGCCCTGTATTTTTCAATATGTTGTGATAAATTAACCTCCCTCACATTAGCTGGGAACAAATATAAATCGGTATAAATATTTTATGCAATGTAAAAGACCGAAAGTTCAATTAAAATGTAATCAGGGGTATGCGTGCTGAAAGAACTGAATAGGTTCTATATGGATTTGCCTCTGAGGAAACCGACCTATGCAGAGTCGCTGAATTGCGGTAGGAGTGGTAATAGAGGTGATAGAAAGATTTAAAAGAGCGACGCTTTGCCTTTAAGCTTAGAAATAAAATTAACCATATAAATAAAAAAATGCCATCTATTGCGTTTGATTTTTGCTGACTGCAAATACCAGATTAAAAATCGCATCCGCTGAGTCCGTGAAAGCATAGATAAAGAACGCAGGAACTGGAACACGTTTTTTGCTCGTTTCCATTGCCTTACTGGATGCCGAAATAATCGGGCATTATCCAGGTCAATTATGGTTATGGCATCCAGCGAGATTGCGTCTTCTGAGTAAGGGAAAAAAATGTGCTCACTGCTGAGGTCATCATGGTACAAGCCTTTGCTATGTAAAAGAGCTATAAATTGTGCAGAATTTTTTAATAGGCGATTCCGCTCGGTATTCCTGCATTTTTCTTTTAAGAGGGTATTGAATGGCATTTTTCCTTTGACCGCTGTCAGCACAAGATAACTTGCCTGAAGCCACATTCCTTTTTTTTCTTCAGCGACTATAACGGGCAGTGGTGTATCAATACCAGAAGCACGAAGCTGGTGTCCATATTCCCATTCACGGCGTGCCTTGGAGGAAACCAGGAGCGAGGCGATGCGTTGTCGCCAGCGACGTATCCTCATTCGTTTTGCATACAATTCTATGGGCTGTGCTCTGCCGGGTGGTGTTGTTGTCACTTTTATAACGCGGCGTGTATGTGAGGATTTGATTAACTCATACCCCGGAAACTCTTGCCGTTTTATTGCGTCCCAGGGGATTTTTGTCAGGTCAAGAAATGAGAACTCAGCCAGACATTCTCCTCTCAGATTACCTGCTCTGTAGCTGATTATCTGTGCCTGCGTGGTAATAATGTTCACCTTTATTCTCTTCGGTGTAATATGTGCTCGTGCAATGTCCTCATACGAAAAATATTACAAAGAATTATGAACCCCATACTCAAAAAGTAAATAGTTATCTTACTCTGAGTATAGAGAGTTCAAAAATTGACGATAAGTTTTCTATTGCAAGCTTATTTACTACCATTCATAATGTTTTATCAACTTTCAGAAAGTTCAAAATAGATACGATGATACCCACGCCTTCATACGATGAAGTGACGGATTTCGACCTGTTTCGTCGGGATTCAATTCCCGGCTATACCATACTCAATGAAATTGGCAAAGGAGCAACCGGGATAGTGTATTCCGCCCGGAGCAATAAGACAGGCGAGCTTGTAGCGATAAAGGTCCTTTTCCCACATTACGCAAAAAACCGGGAGTACCTGCGTCGAGTAAGTCGGGAAGCAGAGCTTACCCGTCGGCTTAAACACAAAAATGCAGTGGCAGGGTATAAGTTTGGTCGTGCAAACGACCATTTTTATTTTGTGATGGAATATGTTCCCGGCAAGACACTTGCTCAAATACTCAAGGAACAGAATAAACTCCCTGAAAGGGAAGTAGCACGGATTATCCTTCAGGTAGCCTGTGCACTGGATGCGGCACACAAACTCAAAATTGTGCATCGGGATGTTAAACCATCCAATATTGCTATCACGCCTGATAATGTCATAAAATTAATGGACTTTGGGCTGGCAAAAGAAGAATTGGATACATCTATCACCGTGCACGGCACCATTCTTGGCACGCCCTGTTATATATCGCCAGAACAGGCACGTGGCGAAGTTAACGTTGACGTGAGAAGTGATATTTATTCGCTTGGAATTACCGCATACCACGCCCTGGTAGGTGAACCACCGTTTTGCGAATTCAACACCACGTTGATGCTCACAAAAAAGACCACTGACCCCATACCTTCTCCTAAGATAAAAAACCCTGAGCTATCGGATGAAATCTGCTACATTATTGAGAAGATGTGCGAACGAGACGTAGAACGGCGGTATCCAGACCCAAAGGCTCTCATTAAAGACATTGAAGATTACTTCGCAGGCAAACTCAAAATTGCCCCGACTAAAAAAGAACAAATCATCTCCAAAGTCTCTGAAAAGAAACTGCAACAAAAACAGGAACAGATGGTCAGAACCCTTGCTAAGAAAATTACTGACCCGGCGGTACGAGCTTTGCTATCAAGAGACCCTTTACCCGGCAAACCTCTGTTTCTTGATAGCGGGAAGGTTCTTTTTTATGAAGGCGCTCAATCACGCGAAGCATACGTCCTGCTTCAGGGTGAATTAGAAGTGATGAAAGCAGGTCGTAGAATCGCATCAATCAATGAGTCGGGTGCATTTGTCGGCGAAATGGCAACTCTGCTGGATTGTGGTCGTACAGCCACAGTCCGGGCATTACGCGACTCGATATTACTCCAGATTGCGGAGGATGATTTTCAGTACTTTCTACAGTCAGCACCTGCACTTGCGTTTCGGCTCGCTAAGAACCTGGCTAAACATCTCCATTCAACCACTATGAAACTTAAAGCCCTTCAATCACGTATCACTGCCATCCGAAATTATTTCCAGCTTATTAGCGAAGAACTACACGAGTAGTAACGGTGAAGGGACTCTTATCTTTTCCCCACGTGTCCAACAATATAGATTAAGGGCTGAGAACGTTTCTAAACAATTTCACTGGAAGAAGAGTGCTTTTAGATAAGAACCCTATAGGAGCGAGCTATGATGTAAAATTTCCATACATTTCTAATTGAAACACTCATAACATATTATTGATTCATAAATTTTGCTTATTTGATTTTTCTCTTGAGTTGGGTGATGTGGGTCTGGTATAAAACTGCAAATCTTATGTACACTTATGTGTGAAGGAGCATAATCCAATAGCACACTATTAGGTAGAGGAAATATCATCACACACACCATCGGATTTCATTGTGGTGCAGGAGAGGAATGTCTCTCCTGTAGCAATGAGAGATGATGATGGTGGCGGAATAACCAAACAAGGAGGAAATCCAAATGCAAGAAGTGACTATGAAACAACTCTTGGAGGCGGGTGTTCATTTTGGACATCAGCGCCGTAGATGGAATCCCAAGATGGCGGAGTATATTTATACTGAGCGTAATGGGATTTTTATCATTGACCTGAAAAAGACGGTCAACCTCCTCAGAGAAGCCTGTGACGCCATCCGCGAGATAGTTGCTCGTGGGCAGAACGTCCTGTTTGTCGGTACAAAAAAGCAGGCACGGGATATTATTGAAGAAGCAGCACGGGGATGTGGGATGTACTGGGTTAACAATCGTTGGCTGGGAGGGTTATTGACTAATTTTCGCACCATCCGGAAAAGCGTTGCCCGGTACATTGAGCTTGAGAAAATCTTTGAAGATGGAACCATTAACCAGTATACCAAGAAAGAACGGAGCCGATTGCTTCATGAAAAAAGTAAACTGGAGAAGAACCTCATCGGAGTAAAAAATATGGACCAGTTGCCCGGGGCGTTGTATGTGATTGATACACACAAAGAGCGCATAGCCGTGCAGGAGGCACGAAGAATGCGTATACCCGTTGTGGCTATTGTAGATACAAATTGCGACCCGGAGATGGTGGACTTTGTAATTCCGGGAAATGATGATGCGATTCGCTCTATCAAGTTGATTACTGACCAGATTGTCTCCGCTATTCAAGAAGGGTTAGCAATGCGAAGTGGCGAAGTGGTAGCAGCTCCTGCACCTTCACCTGAAGAGGCTTTAGTTATTCCCGGAGTGGACAGTTCGTTGGAGGACCTGGAGGAAAAGTATAAAGAATACATCGCTGAGCAGACAGATGTGGCTGATTATGGGGTAGAGGCACGAGAATCTGTCATTCCGTTACCCGACGAGCAGACTCCCCCTGTTGAAGAAGAGGAAATATCTGAAGAGAAACAATCTGAAAAGGAAAAACTTGAAGAGAAACAATCTGAAGGTGAAGATACTGAAACTCAGAATCCTACTACCACCTGATTATAGATAATCAAATAATTAACCAAAATCGCATTGAAGGAGAAAAAGAGAGTGAGTATATCAGCAAAATTAGTAAAGGAATTACGACAACGCACTGGTGCGGGTATTATGGATTGTAAGAACGCACTGGAAGAGGCTGGGGGCGACCTTGAGAAAGCGGTTGAACTTCTTCGAAAACGGGGTAAAGAGATTGCTGCTAAAAAATCTACTCGCAAGGCTTCTGAAGGCATAGTGTATTCCTATATCCATCCCCCGGGAAAAGTAGGGACAATTATTGAATTAAATTGCGAGACAGATTTTGTAGCAAAAAATGAGAGGTTTCTGAATCTGGCAAAAGACCTTGCAATGCATATCACTGCAATGGCACCACAATTTATGAACATTGAGGAGGTACCCCCGGAGCTGCTCCAGAAACAAAAAGAGATTTATCTTGAACAGGCGCGTGCTGAGAAAGAGGATGAAGCCAGAGTCAATCAGATTGTTGAAGATAAAATTAACCGATTTTTTGCCGAGAACTGTTTGATGTCACAGCCTTTTATAAAGGACCCGGATAAGACAATTAAAGATTTAATTGAGGAAAATGTCGCCGTACTTGGCGAGAACATTGTGCTAAGGAGGTATGTGCGATTCAGTGTGGGTGAAACGGATGAGAAGGAGGAAACGTAAGCCCCAGAGTCTAATGATACTCGCCAGACATCGTCATCTGACGAAGCGAGCAGGTATCCTACTATCGGGGTTAGCCATACAACGGTGAGTGGCAATCAATTGAAATATAAACGCATTTTGTTGAAGCTCAGTGGCGAGGTCTTCAAAGGTGAAGGAGAATTTGGATTAGAGCGCGAACTGGTCGAGCGCCTTGCGGATGAACTCAAAGAAATCGTTGATATGAACGTTAAATTAAGTCTTGTAGTGGGTGGTGGAAATATCTTTCGCGGGAATAGCCCCATTGCACAGGGGATGAATCGTGTGGTTGCTGACTATATAGGTATGGTAGCGACGATGATAAACTCGCTATTTTTGCAGGATACACTGGAGCGACGAGGCGCAGCAACACGTGTCCTCTCGGCTATTGAGATGCGTGGGATTGCAGAACCATATATTCGGCGTCGTGCACTCAGACACCTGGAAAAGGGAAGAGTGGTCATCTTTGGCTGTGGCACAGGCAACCCTTTTTTTACGACCGATACCGCAGCGGCTCTTCGGGCAATTGAGATTGAAGCAGATGTCCTGCTCAAGGGAACAAAAGTAGATGGTGTATACTCCGCTGACCCGGAGCTGTCGCCCGGGGCAACCTTATACAGAGAGATTTCCTATACTGATGTACTTGCAAAACAACTTAAGGTCGTGGATGCCACTGCTGTGTCTCTTTGTCGGGAAAATAAATTACCTATCATTGTATTCAATCTCACAAAAAGAGGTAATATTAAACGTATCGTCTTAGGAGAACCCACAGGCACTCTAATTAAGGGGTTGAATGAAAATGATTGAAGACCTTTATCGTCAGGCAAGAGAAAAAATGAAAAAAGCACTGGAATTCCTGGAAGGGGAATTCAGTAAACTTCGTACTGGTAAAGCCTCTGTTACGCTGGTCGACCCGGTAAAAGTCAGTGCCTACGGGACTGAGATGCCCCTCAAACAGGTTGCTTCAGTCACACTTCCCGATGCAAAGACCATTGCCATTCAGCCCTGGGATAAGAACCTGATTCCTGCAATTGAGAAAGCAATTCTGGCTGCTAATATTGGTCTGACTCCCATAAACGATGGGAAAATCATCCGTATAAACATCCCACAGCTTACCGAGGAACGCAGGAAAGACCTGGTCAGAGTCGCTCATAAGATTGCTGAGGAAGCCCGTATATCCATCCGAAACGTGCGTCGCCATATCAATGATGAAATTAAAAAGTTAGAGAAAGACCATACCATTAGCGAAGATGAGAAATTTAAAGCTATAGACAAGGTACAGGAGATTACCGACGAGTACATAAAAAAAGTAGATGAACTCCTTAAGGAAAAAGAAAAGGAGATAAAAGAAATCTAAACAGGAGTTAGCCTCTCCAGAATTTATTTCAATGCCATCCAATAAAAAAACACAACGCCCAAAGAAGACCTCTCCTGTTCCGAAATCTGAGTCAGAGATTGACCCGGAACGCCTGCCCCGTCACGTGGCTATTATTATGGACGGAAACGGCAGATGGGCAAAACTTCACGGCTATCGCAGTCGTATCCAGGGACATCGGGCTGGAATAAAATCCGTTGAGGCGGTCGTAGAAGCCTCAGCTGAACTGGGCATCAAAGTGCTCTCCCTGTATGCATTTTCTAAGGAGAACTGGCTTCGTCCCAGACACGAAGTTAATATGCTTATGCGATTGCTCGCGCAATATATGGAAAAAGAAGTTAAGCGACTCAACAAAAATGACATCAAACTGGTAGTCTCTGGCGATATAGATGACCTGCCACTGTTTGTTCGTGAAAAAGTAGAACGGGTGATTCAGGCAACTGTAAAAAACCAACGTATGACGTTGAACCTGTGTCTGAGCTACGGCAGTCGCGATGAGATTGTGCGTGCCACACGACTCCTCTGCCAGCAGGTCCTGGAAGGACGATTGACTCCCGAGAAAATAACTAAAGAAGTATTTGCACAAATGTTATATCACCCGGAACTCGGCGACCCGGACCTTCTTATTCGTACAAGTGGAGAGATGCGTGTCTCTAACTTTTTGCTCTGGCAAATTGCCTATACCGAGATTTATATTACTCCAGTGCTCTGGCCAGATTTTCGGCGTGAACATCTGGTAGAAGCCATTCTTGATTACCAGCGACGCGAACGCAGGTTCGGTAGAGTGATTGAAGAGTGATTCTGTTTTTCTCTTGATAATATTGTCGGTTTATTTTTTGCTGGTCATTAATTTTACGATTACTTATTCGCTCTCGTGACGGATAGTTTTGAGATTGAGGAATCTCAATAATGTGGTTAAAACGAATAGGGACTGGTCTGGCGTTTTTTCTGGTTTTTCTTGCCAGTGTACACCTATGGTGGCTATCCTGGCTTATGCCGATGATTATAATTATGGCGGGTCTGCTTGGGATTGTAGAATTCCATTCCCTGGCTCAGAAGAAAAAGATTGCTACACCGCTCTTTTTAAGTTTCATTATCGCCTCATTTATTTTTGCCGACGCCTACTGGGGTAATTTAAAACATTTATTACCGGTTATGTCTCTTTCTCTTTGTCTTGTGCTGTTGTATTTTGCCCTTTTTTCTGAGGTGAGGGATTCAATCCTTCGTGCCTCTGTTGCTTTGCTGGCTCCCATATATGTGGCGCTACCTCTGGGAATTGCCCTTTTTCTACTCAGCTCCACCGCTTTACCACAAGGCACTGGATTAAGTATTCTTGTTTTTATCGTTGTGGTCACCTGGTCTACTGATACCGGGGCATATTTCGTCGGGAAAAATCTTGGCAAACACAAACTTGCTCCCATACTCAGCCCTAATAAAACCGTTGAGGGAAGCGTCGGTGGACTCATCGTCGGAATTATATCGGCATTCCTGCTTTTTTTGTTCTGGAAATCTCTGCGTCTCTCTATTATGTGGTATGATTCTTTGGTGCTTGGAGTTCTCATTGGCGTGTTCGGGCAAATCGGCGACCTGGCTGAGTCCGCTTTTAAACGCGACGCTAATACCAAAGACTCCGGAAATACTATTATCGGACACGGCGGGATACTTGACGTGATTGATAGCCTGCTCTTTACAATTCCCGCATCTTATTTATACCTTCGCCTCCTCGGCAAAGTCCTACAACCCTGAGTCAATACGCAGAGTCCCGGGAATTAGAATGTTTCAATCTGTATAATTACTCCCACTCCTGCGAAAAAATGTATCATCTTCAACTTAGCATATATAGTATTCTGGTATGCTCTGGGATGCGTACCCTTTACTGAAATCTTTAAGAGATTCTCTTTACCTACTCCTGTTTTCCTCTCTGCATTATAAATACCCTTCACCAGAGCGAGCAGTTCTATCTGGCTCTCCTTGAAATTTTGCGATATGGAAAGCGTCTGGTTAAGTATGACAGTAAAGGGAATAAACTTGGTGAAAAGATATACGAGTATTCGCCGGATTTTTCTAAGGAGTTGCCACATAAAATAACCAAAGAAGAATTACTGGAGGGGGCAGCTTAATACAAAGACAGTGGTTACTTTTGAAAAACTTGATACACGCCCGATTGAGTTTAAGCCCGGTGAACTGCAAATCCCACCGCCCGGGATTGACCCGAACATCCCGACAACCGACGACGAGACTCAGACCTTCACGACCCTTGAAAAGTGGCTCTCTACTCATTCTAATCTGACTAAAAAAACTGAGAAGAAGACCTTCGGTGGAACTGAGGAAAAAATTAACAAAAAAATTTAAAAAACCCTCTTGACAAAGGTAGGGTGTTTTTAGTATAAAGGTTATTTGTGAAATTGTTTAATGAGTAGAAGTGTAGAGTCAGATTTGAGAATAAAAGTTCTTTGAAAAGTGAGAGTGGAGCCCCAGGTCAAAGGCGGCTTTCACCAAAAAAATTGCGAACAGGTAGAACTCTCTATTGAGGATAAAAATTACCTATGGAGGGTTTGATCCTGGCTCAGAACGAACGCTGGCGGCGTGGATTAGGCATGCAAGTCGAGCGACGAACTATCGGTAGCCTTGGGGCAACTTGAGGCTACTGGTGGGGAAAGCGGCGGACTGGTGCGTAACACGTGGGTAACCTACCCCAGAGTGGGGGATAACTCCTGGAAACAGGAGCTAATACCGCATACGCTTCTCGGAACTGCGGTTCCGGGGAGTAAAGGTCTCGGATGGGAAACTGTCCGAGGTCGCTCAGGGATGGGCCCGCGTCCCATCAGCTAGTTGGTGAGGTAACGGCTCACCAAGGCGACGACGGGTAGCTGGCCTGAGAGGGTGGTCAGCCACACCGGGACTGAGATACGGCCCGGACTCCTACGGGAGGCAGCAGTCTAGAGGCTTCGGCAATGGGCGAAAGCCTGACCGAGCGACGCCGCGTGCGGGATGAAGCCCTTCGGGGTGTAAACCGCTGTCAGTGGGGAAGAATGCCCGGGAGGTCTCGGCTTCCTGGGTTTGACAGTACCCGCAGAGGAAGCTCCGGCTAACTCCGTGCCAGCAGCCGCGGTAACACGGAGGGAGCGAGCGTTGTTCGGATTCACTGGGCGTAAAGGGCGCGTAGGCTGCCGGATAAGTCCACTGTTAAATTCCCACCGCTCAACGGGGGACTTGCAGTGGATACTATCTGGCTTGAGGGTCGCAGAGGCGATTGGAATTCCCGGTGTAGCGGTGGAAT
>JAGHBZ010000126.1 GCA_021160705.1 Candidatus Sumerlaeota bacterium | reverse complement strand
TATACTGAGAAGAAAAATTGCTTTGTTACAAGCATATCGTAGGATTGATTTTCCTTTTGATTAAAGCGAAAAATCTCACTACTTATGAGTTTATCTTGGTCTCCTGGATTCCTTATTAATATTTTTCTATAGTGAGACCAGGAAATCAGGAGATGATGACTTTTTCTTACGCACCGTCCTTTTTGATTTTTAGAATTCCTTGCGACCCTAAAATATGTGATATTCTTGCTGAAGAGGAAGAAGAGGCTTTTTAGCGGTGCGAAAAGAGCTGCATTATAACCTCTGTGACCTCTGAGTCCTCAGTGGCGAGTTATAAATTTTATTTTTCTATTTGTGAAGATTCGTGCTCATTCGTGGTTAAAATTTTTTTCTTCTGAAACCACGGATTGCTAAATCTCAGTAAACTCTAAGCCCTTTATGGCTTGTTCTTTTTCCTCTTAGCCACAGAGTTCACCGAGCACACTGAGAAAAAAAATTGCTTTGTTGAAGCATATCGTAGGATTGATTTTCCTTTTGATTGAAGCAGAAAAATCTCACCATCTCAGATTAATCCTGGTCTCCTGGCTTCCTTATTAATATTTTTCTATAAGGAGACCAGGAAACCAGGAGATGATGACCTTCCCTTACGGAGTACATTTTTGAGATTTAGAATTCCTTTTCTATCTTTTCAGCAGAGCACATAGAATCCGCAATGCGGTAAGACATCGTCTTCTCATTCCACCCCTCGTTTTATCCAAAAGATGTAAATCTGTCTGCACTTTATCTGAGGATTAAGGAGGAAAAATGTTTTAAACTCCAGCTTGACACGGGGTATTCAATTTCAGTATAATTAATTTAAACAATATTTGATTAAAGCGTAAGAAGAAGCGGGATTAGCTCAGTTGGTAGAGCATCAGCTTCCCAAGCTGAGGGTCGCGGGTTCGAGACCCGTATCCCGCTCCATTTTTTTTACGCTACTTTCCTTCTCAAGAAACTGTGCAGTTTTTCCCTATTAAATGTCGGCTTTAACCTGAGGTTTATGAATCTTCTCTCACAGTGGAATCGGCTGAAAAATGTTCCTCGTTAGATTGGTAAACAATCCAGGTCAGATGAGTACCAAACCTATCCTGGAAATAGAACCCCAAAGGTGGATGACTGAATCTCCTGAGTTTTAGATAGGACACTGCAATTGAGCATAAGCCTCGATTTCTTTGGTTATTGAGAGAGTATCCTGAGAACCTCTGACCACCACCCAATAAGAAGTCTATCAAGAAGTTAATAAATCAGTGTAATTAATTAATATACAAAGAATTGGACCCGACGATTTTTTGCCCAGGCTTCTTCATTATGTCTGGGGTCAATGGGGCGTTCTTCGCCATAACTAATAGTGTGCAGACGAGAGGGGTCTATACCTTTGTTCACAAGATACTCTTTGACAGCATTAGCACGACGTTGACCGAGGTTGAGGTTATACTCTCGTGTGCCACGTTCATCGCAATGACCTTGAATCTGGACCTGCACATCGCTATGAGCCTTGAGCCATTCCACACATTTATCCAGCAAAGGTATATCCTGAGGTCGAATGTTGTACTTGTCAAAATCGAAATGGATAACAGGTAACTCTGCGACCTCAATGGTAGCGGGCTCTCGGATAGGGGGTGGTTCTGGAATCCCGGTCTCTGAAGGTTTGACCTCCACTGCCTCTGGGGGTTGAATAGGGAGTGGAGAGACTTCACCGACCGGGGGTTGTTCAGTCACAGGCGGTGGTGGTGGCACTTCTTCAGGCACAGGATAAATTGATGCGGTCTCCGGGGGTTTAGGTTTCCAGAATTCCCAGAAATGTTTCCTGGGTCCCTTAAACATACTACAGCCAGTGAACATAAAGACCAGCACTACAGAAACAGCAATAATCTTTATCATCGGTGTCCAGCTGCGTTTCGTCATTTTGTTAATCCCTCCTTATCAAATCATATAAATTGATAGTTTAATCCTCTCCTTAAATATAGTCAATAAAACAAAGGCGACCAAGCAGGTGCATAATTAGACCCTTGAAAGGTCAGTTGAGTTTGATTAGTACCGTCAATACACATAACAAAAATCTGAGGTTTACCCGTGCGGTCACTCACAAACGCAATGTGCTCGCCATCAGGAGCCCAGCTGGGTTCTTCGTTATTTCCCTGGTTTACAGTGAGCTGCACCCACTCTGAACCATCTGGATTCATCAAAAATATGTTAAAGAACCCTCTGGATTTTGCGGTAAATGCTATCTTATCCCCTTTAGGAGACCAGACCGCTGAATCATTATACCTCCCCTGAAAAGTAATCCGACGTTGATTATACCCATTAGCATCCATAACATAAATCTGTGGCAGACCGATTCGGTCGGAGGTAAAAAGGATTTTTTTGCCATCCGGTGACCAGGAGGGTGAAGATTCAATGTAACGAGTGTATGTGAGGCGCTGTAAGTTTTTGCCATCTCGAGTCATAGTGTAAAGTTCCGAGTTGCCGTCTTTGCTCAGCGTTAGGACAATGCGTTGAGTCTTTTCTGACCAGTCGGGGGAAAGATTAAATCCGGGTCGCGCTGAAATAAGCCACCGCCTTGAACCGTCAATTGATATACCATAGAGGTCAGGGTTAAAATTTTTATAAGAAGTAAAATAAATTTCTGTACCCTTTGCACCCCAGCAGGGTGCGGTGACCAGGCTCCTGTCCTGAGTGAGGGGACGTTGATTAGCACCATCCGCATCCATTATGAAGAGCTCGGGTTTACCTGTGCGGGTAGAAATAAATGCTATCTTTGTGCTGGCAATTCCTACTGTATGGGCGACGTAATGAATAATGTCGTCAGAGATGCGGTGTGCCAGCGAACGAACATCCTGCTCTGGATACGTGTAGCGTTTGCCAAAGATACGCTGTCCTGAAGCAGTATCGTAGAGTACAGCCCCGACAGTGATTTTATTCCCTTTAACTGCAAAGTTGCCTTTGAGAAGAAAGGAGGCTTTCAGACGACGCCATTCCGCAAAATCAATTTTGTTCAGACGAATATCGCGCCTGTGATTTTGCTCAACAAAATTCTGGTTCTCTGGACGACGAAAATAACCACTGAGCTCCAGGTCCCGATATATGACAAGTGGGAAAAACTCTGGTTTGACTTGAGATGTACTGGCGCCCCCCTCAGCTGGCTCAAACCCCGGTATTGCTATGATATAGTAATGCCGTACATAAGGTTTAACTGTACCAAGGTCAATTATATCCCTGGTAGCAAAAGAAAAATTTGTGAGCGAACACAACCCGAAGATGACCAGAATAACCCAGTAGAGCCATCGCCAGCCCGAAAATACAATTCTCGTGTTGTCATCCTTATAATTAGTTGGAATCATAATCTCTCACCTCTGCCACCACCCTCGACACTGAAAAAATTGAAATCTCCGCTTTCTATAATTCTATATATTGCTCGGCTCGCAAGCAAATATAGCCAACCATACAAGTTGTATCTCAAAATTCAATCACAACTAAGATGGGTTCACCCCTGAATATATTTTTCAGTCATCCTTACTACTTCAAAAAACTAAACTACACCATTTTATTATATAATCGGAAAGTCAAGGATTAATAAAATCACAGAAAATTTTTTTAAATGTGTTGACAATCCTAAAAGTAAAATGGAAAAATAAACTATCTATTATTTTTGAAAAAGTTTTTATGGAATCAAGATTTAAAATAGTACCGTTAATTCCGCTGGAGAAAGTAGTATTGTTTCCGCGTGCCCTGTTATCCATACAGATGCCATCAGTGCCACAGGTACTTGCGCTGGGCGATTACATAGCACAGGATGCCGAGCTATGTCTGGCTCTACAGAAGAAAAATAATAAAGGCATACCGCATCTAAGCAGAACACATCTGAAAGATGTGTACCATACTGCCTGTATAGGGCG
>JAGHBZ010000137.1 GCA_021160705.1 Candidatus Sumerlaeota bacterium | reverse complement strand
TTCCTCAAAGTAAGTATAAATCAGAACGGCACCCTTAATATTTTTCATAAACCCAGTGGCAAGATGTTTCAGGGACTGGGTTACTTTCAGGATAGTGGAGAGGTGGGCAATCCCTGGCAACATACTTCGCCGATGAATGATATTGTGGTCACTTCGCTGGGGAGTCGTGCAAAAATTTCCCTTGTAGAAGATGGACGCTATTCTGCCACTTTCAGAGTTGAACTGGAAATAGAAGTACCCACAGAAGCCTCTGCTGACGGTACTGCCCGCAGCACCTATACGAGCACCATTCCCATCTGTCAGTATGTCACATTAAAGCGTGCCTCAGAACGTGTAGAAATCCGAACCGAAATTAATAACACTGCGCGTGACCACTGGCTCAGGGTGGTATTTCCCACTGGCATAAGCACAGACCATTCCTTTGCAGACAGCCATTTCGATATAGTGAAGCGCGACATCCCATTGCCAGATACAGATACCTGGAAAGAACCCGCTGTCGGGACAAAACCAATGCGTTCGTTCGTTGACCTCAACGATGGCAAAGCAGGACTTGCAGTACTTGTCAGAGGACTTCAGGAGTATGAGGTCTTTGATAGGGCTGAGCGTCCAATCGCCATAACATTATTGCGGACTTTCCCTATAAATATGGAGGTCTCCGAAGCAAGAGAACAAACCCTGCCAGACCTGGGAACGCAATGTCTGGGTAAACAGGTTTTTGAGTATGCGATTTATCCACACACTGGCGATACTTCAAGTGGCGGTGTACCAATTCAGGCAATGGAATTTACTGTCCCTGTGCGAGCCGTGCAGTTCGCACCATCGCCAGATGGAACACTCCCCTGGCAGGCAGGATTATTCAAATCTCCACCAAAAAATGTCATCATTACCGCAGTAAAAAAAGCGGAGACGGATGATAAAATAGTAGTTCGGTTCTTTAACCCTACGGAGGACGAGATGGTGGAGACGCTGAGTTTCACACCAGAAATAAAAGAAGCCTTCAAGCTGAATCTTGCCGAAGAAGAAATAGAAAAAATTAAAGTGCAGAAAGATAATACCATCATTCTTAAAGTCCCAAAGAAAAAAATTATCACTCTCGGGTTAACTCTCTAACTGCACCTTGTCAAAACATATTTGATTGGCTCTGGTGCAAAGATAGAATCGGCGTACAAGAAGATTATTTAGCAATGAGGTGGTATGACCTGATTACCCCAGCCCTGCCACAGCCCTAGCTGAGGAGTTCTAAAAATCAAAAACTTGTGTCCGTTTAGTCCGTTGTGTCCGTTTGGTCGATTAGTCGGTTTACTCGGTTTAAGTCGGTTAGTCGGTTTAGGTCGGTTAGTCGGTTTATCAGGGTTCATCATCCTTATTGCCTATCACTAATCTCAAAATCTCTCAAATGTGAAAATGAGAGCTGACCTTCGCAGGTCAACTCCTATTTCCTGGCTTCTTGGTCTCTTTATAGAAAAAAGAGTATTAATAAGGAATCCAGGAGGGCAGGATAACTCTGAGATGGTGAGATTTTTCGCGTTAATCAGAAAGGGAGATTGATAGTACGATATGTTTTCAGAAAAAGATATTAGATTAGTTACCCCGGCGGATATAGTAAAGTGTTTCCAGGTGAACAAGTATCCGGGTATAATAAGGCTTATCAGAGTAATCCAAAATGTTCTGTTAGTGTGGTGTGATGTCAGTGTATACGGAAGATATTTTCTATCTCTGGGATTTATCTTCCTTTTATGGAGAGTATACATAAAGAAAATGAGGTATCTGTGAGTTAATTAATTATCAGCGGGCTCAGGGGTGGGTTGTATGGTAAGGCGGACTCGGTCAATCCGGGGGCCTGTCATTGAAAGGACCTCTACTTTTATATTATCACTCTCAAACGAATCGCCAACTGAGGGGATTTCACCCAGCCGGGTATACACGAACCCAGCAAGGGTTTCATAGCCTTCTTTGGGCAGGTTTAAGCCAAGTCGTTCATTCAAATCATCAATATCAATATGTGCCTCCATCACGAAGACGTTATCATCTTCGCGGACAATATCAATACTATACTGGTCAAACTCGTCCTGAATTTCGCCAACGATTTCCTCAAGAATATCCTCAATGGTAATCCAGCCACTACAGGCACCGAACTCATCCACCACGATTGCTACTCGTTCGCCACGTTTTAAAAACTGCTGCAGAAGGTCATCAATAGGTTTTGTTTCAGGCACATAGTATGCAGAGTGAACAAAATCTTCAAGTCGTTTGTCAATAAGGTCACTGCGTAAAATTTGATAAATGTCAACGTAACCAAGCAGATGGATAACTTTGTCTTTATACACGGGAAACCGGGAATATCCGGTAGTGCGAGCAAGCTCAATCACACTTTTAATGGTCTCCTTGCCGAGCCGAATGCTCACCACATCGTTGATGGGTTTCATAACTTCACGGGTAAGTGTTTTCTCCAGACCACAGACTTTACGAATCATTTCTCGTTCAAGCGATTTGTCATCAACCCTTTTTTCGGTCGAGTCGGTGGCAAGGAGTCGCAATAAGTCATCTTTAGTAAATGATATGGGACGTGGAGCACGGCGTATGCCTACCGGGGCAAGTACAGTCATAGTCAGAGTATCCAGCAGGTGGAGAATAGGCAAAAACAGGACCGCAAAGAATTTTAAAGGTCTTCCAAGAATCAGGATTAATCTATCTGCCTTATGCCGAAAAATCTGCTTAGGTAATATCTCAGCAAATATTAAAAATAATGGGGTAAGTATAAGAATGTCCATAATCTCCTTACTGCTGATGCTCCCCCAGTAATAAGTATGAGCCGATACCGGGAAGAACTGAGCAAAGAATTTTCTTCCGATGAGAGAGCCGACCACAAGACAAATATTGTTTCCCACAAGCACCACTGCAATAGTATGTTGAATGTTCCTAATCATACTCAGGATTTCTCTTGCACGTTCATCGCCGTTCATCTCCAGATATTGAAGACGTGCTTTATTTGCGGAAATAGAAGCTGTTTCCATTCCTGAAAAATATGCTGACAACAGCAAGAATAAGAGTATACCTATTAAGTATGTGAGTGCGATAAACGACATTGTCTATCCGTTAATTAGAATGCTTTGGATATTCAGTTGTACTTTCCCCCTTTGGTAGAATCTGAATTCTAATTTGCGTGAGACGGCGTTTAGTCTTTTTTTCCACAATAAATCTCAGGTTATCCAGCACAAGTTCTTCGCCTAGTTCAGGGATTCGTTGCATAGAATTAACCACAAACCCGGCAATAGTGTGGGCAACATCCTCGGGTAGATGAAGTCCCAATTCTTCATTAATGCGCCAGAGCTTGGTAGTCCCTGAGACCCTGTAATCACCTTCGCCAATCTTTTGTATAAATTCTACTTTTCTGTCACCAGTATCTTCGAGTTCCCAGACGATTTCTTCAAGCACATCCTGAAGAGTGATAATACCTTCAGTGCCACCATACTCGTCAACGACCACTGCGAGATGAGACCGAGCGCGTCGGAACTCCGCCAGCATCGTAATTAGCAGCTTTTTTGGAGGGACGAGAAGCGGTTCGCGCAGGAGCGAAGCGAGTGGTTTATCGGGATTGAGAAAAAAGTCCTTTACATGAAGCACACCGACGATATTATCAATTCGCTGATTAAAAATTATCACCCTATTATGCTTACTGGACTTAAGTGCCTCCAGTAATTGCTTGGGGTTTATATCTATTGGATACGCTTCAATCTCAGTTCTGGGAGTCATCACTTCTTCAACGGTTGTTTCGCCCAGCTCAAGAACCCCCTCAATCATCTCCTGCTCATCTTCGGGCAGGATATTGGTTATCTCGCTTGTGCTCAAAAGGACTTTAAGCTCTTCCTCATTAAGTGTGGCTATAGAGGTAGATGGCGTTATGCGGATGAGCCTGAGCACTGAGTCGGTAAATAAATGAATCGCCTGCCGAAATGGAAAAATTAAATAATACCAGGCTAACAAAGGAAGAGAGACAACGAGCGAGACTGTCTCTGAATGACTTATAGCGAGCGACTTTGGGATAATCTCACCTACAATTAGAATGACAATAGTGATTGTGCCAGCACCTATGAAAAAAGAAAGTACAGGCGAATGTCTGATGAATTTCTCCGCAAGTATGCCAGCGCAAAGAGCAGCTCCAATATTCACCAGAGTATTTCCCAGCAGTATGGCGGTAAGGGTCTCGTTTGGCGAATCAAGTAGCTTAACCACTGCTTTTGATAAGCGGGGGCGATGATTGGTTAGATGGCTCAACTGCATTTTATTAAGCGAAAAAAGTGCAGTCTCAGAACCAGAAAAAAACCCTGATAACACCAGGAAAAATAACATTAATATCAAGAGAGGCGAAATCATAGAAATGCCGCTGGAGAGAGAAGACATAGGTATACTTGCATTGAAAGAAAAGATGCCCCCGGTGCTCTCCGGAGAACAGCAACTCATTACAAAAACGCCAGCAATGTTTAATAATATCGGGTCCAACGTTTTTTTGACCTTATGATATTTCTTAAAAATCTTCACAAAAATTGTATTATTTAGCCGACTTATAGGCAATATTTTTCTTAACAAATTAGACTTGATTACTCGCAGAGAATTATATATAAACAAATAATCAATTTAACAAAAAAACAGAAAGCATATAACGTGTGGAGATACAGAGATGCTTAAACCCTGGATAATTTGGATGATATTTGCGGCAATTTTATTGATTGCCGAGATATTTACAGCAGGATTTTTTCTATTATGGTTTGGCATAGCTGCGGGAGTAGCTGCATTTGTGGCATTAACTGGACTCGGTGCTCCATTCCAGTGGGGTGTATTTGTGGTTCTGTCCATTGTGTTATTTATTATCTCCAGACCACTCGCAGAACGACTTACAAAACAACAACCTCCAGGGATTGGTGCCGACAGGTTTATCGGGAAAAAGGGAATTGTGGTTGAAGAGATTAATCCTGAACTCGGCACAGGTATGGTTCGCATCAAATCTGATGAATGGCGAGCAGATAGCTCTGATGGGCAAATTATTCCTAAAGAACAGAAGATAGAAGTAATCGGCGTGGATGGCACTCACCTGATAGTGAAGAAAAGCGTTTAACTCGTCTGAATGTTCCTTAAGAACAATTTTATTATTATAAGATTGATACAAACTCTTTAGCAGGAGGAAAAGACAATGGAACAGGCAGGAATTATATTTTTTATCGTTGCCGGCATTGTAGTTTTTATCATCGCATCAATGGGGATAAAGATTGTCCGCCCCTGGGAGAAAGGGTTGATTGAACGATTAGGAAAATATCAACGCACAGCCCGCAGTGGACTGACAGTTATCCTGCCATTTCTTGAGCGAATCATTAAAGTAGATATGCGTGAACAGGTCGTTGACGTTCCTC
>JAGHBZ010000008.1 GCA_021160705.1 Candidatus Sumerlaeota bacterium | reverse complement strand
TGAATGGTATAACGATTGTAACACTCCTGGACCGGGATATTCAAGAACTCAGCGATTGCGCGAACCTCCTCAGGGGTAACTCGGACAATCCCATCACCCCGACAACAATTGCCACAACGCTGGCATTCAAACTCTTTAATATCATCTTCCATCACGGCTTTCACTTATTATAACCGGGACTGCTCTTTTTTTTAAAGACATCTCAATCACAATTTTATTCCTGCTCTATGGCTCCTCGCAATTTGTTCGTATCCTCTCAGCGAACGAGAAGAGGAATATCAGAAATCCCTTCTCAAAAAAGACACATTCTCTTATATTGAGATTATTAATCGCTCTCAAAAAATATAGAACAACTCATCATACTCCAGTATGTCCGAATCCATTCTGACCCCGCTTGGTTGGAGTGAGTTCAGCCACTTCAGTAATTTCCGCTTTTTCCACCTGAGCAAAGACCATCTGTGCAATTCTGTCGCCTCGTTTGATGGTAAACGGTTCTTTGCCAAGATTTATAAGAACCACTTTTATCTCGCCACGATAGTCAGAGTCAATTGTCCCGGGAGAGTTGAGCACTGTGACCCCAAAGTCTCTTGCAAGTCCACTTCTGGGTCGAATCTGTGCTTCATATCCAGCAGGGAACTCCAGACAAAGACCTGTAGGCACACTCACGACCTCTCCGGGCATTATCGTCACAGACTTATGCACAGCTGCCACCAGGTCAACACCAGACGAGCCAGCAGTCGCATACCCCGGTAAAGGCAAATCCCCTGCGTTATCTAATTTTTTTATCCTGACCCTGAGCATCGTTACTTCCTGTATGTGTTTTGTGTTATCTAATGCAAAATCTATCGTCTCCGTGAATACACAGAGACAAATGACAAACAATTTATATAGTTTTCACGCCTCAAAATTGTCTATTCTCAGGTTTACCAGACCCCTATAAGTGCAAACCCATTTCCTGAAGAGTTTTACCGTGTTCGTCGCCAGGGCGTGGATGACTGCAAACGTTCAATCTTTTCTACGACGTTGCGAAACCCGGCATCAAGTCTGAACACCTCTTTATAATATTTGAGTGCCTTGTCCTTGAGTTTTTCCTTTTCGAATTCGCCTGCAATATCATAAATCACGCCTTTAATCTCGCGAAATTCCTCTTCATTTTTCAGAGAGAGATTCACCTCAGCAAGTGTCTCTTCAGCGAGGTCGAACATACCCTTCTTCGCCAGACAGAGTGCGAGTTTGACCTTAGATATATTGAATAGCAATGGCTGTTGCGCAGCTTTTTGAAAATGCAGGATTGCTTCATTCAAGCGGTCAAAAGCCAGACAGAGCTCGGCTAATTCAAAATGATACTGCGTGTTATCAGGATAATTCTGAACGAGTTCTTTGAGCTCAAGCAGTCGTTCTTTTTTAATGTTGGTATCAGTCTCGCGAATGAGTTTAAATATCTCCTGGTCGTGAGTGTCAATATTTCTTGCTTCTATCAACCAATTCATAGCCTCTGAGAATCGTTCGCAACGGATAAGTGCTCTTGCCAGTCGTTTATAGAGAGCCACATTGTAAGGGTCAGCCTTGATGGCAAGTGGAGCAATTTCACAGACCTTCTCAAACTCATTCTGCTCCCAGTAAATCTCTACTAAATAGCGATAAATCTCTCCTGCCTCCGAAGAAGGTGAAAGCTCCAGACAACGCTGGAACATCTGTGCGGCTTCTGCCCAGTTCTTGTTTTTATAATGAATCTCTGCCAGCAGACGCACTGCAGGTTCATACGTCTCATCTACCACAAGGATTTTGCGACATCCTTCCATTAAAATATTATCAGGATGTAGCGACTGATTCGCCATTATCTTATATAGGTCAAGTACCTTATCAAGGTTCATATCTTTGAGATAAAGGTCTGCAAGATAGTTGAGCAAAAGAAATGTACGCTCATAGGTCTCGCAGAGTTTGGTCAGATGTTTCATAGCAGATTCTTTTGCTTCCGGGCGAAAATACAACAGCTGGTCGAGTTCTGCCGCTGCCTTTTCCACATAGGCATTTGCAGTGAGTTTTTCAATATATTTAAACCGGAGTTCAATATCGTCCGGTGATGCCTCCACCTGTTTCTGCACCTCTGCCAGCTCTATATTGAGCAGGGCACCCTGAATTTTATGTTTGAGTACCGAGAGCTCCCCCTTTTTTTCTTCAGGAGCCAGAGCAAGTGCTTTGGTCATCTCTGCGAGTGCTCTGTCGTATTGTTTCTGTTCATAATAAATCTCCGCAAGCATCCTGGGGAATCTATAATCAACCGGGAATGTTTCCTTTGCCTGCTGTAAATAAGAAATCGCCTTTTCCGGGGACTCACTATGGATTAGCGTATCAATGTAATCTGCCATAAGGTCTGCGGACACATTCGTTGACTGAGCAATCATTTCTTCAAGATGTTTTCTTAATTTTGGATAATTCAGACGTTCCCGGTAAAGGGCAATTAGTTTTTCCCTTATATCCAGACGTTCAGGATTCAGCCCAAGAATCCGCTCCATATATTCGCAGGCTTCATCCGTATAGTTGGCTTTCAGGCAAATGGACACCATAGATTCCAGGAGCTCAATATCATCAGGCAATTTCTGGAGTAACTGTCGGTACGCCATAAGGCTCTGAGGATATGGTTCCCCTTCAAGTTCAGCCATAAGTGTGCATAAAGATTTAGCTTTGCGTGGTTCTATTTCAGCATAGATTCTCTCCAGTCGAACAACAAAGTTGAGGTTCTGATACTCAGGTTTTTCCTCTAAGAGTTCAGCGGTACGCTGGTGTTCGCCCAATTCTTCAAGGCAATTAATAAGTTGCACTCGCCACTTATCCTCGTCCGGCTGGCGGGAATGGAGTATCTCGAGCAACTCTGCCATTCGCTTTTTATTATTTTTCTCTTCGTATATATGCAACAATGTCTGAAGTAGTTCTAATGATGTGTCCTCGCCGGAACTATAGAGAGGATACAGGATGGACTCTGCCTGGTCGTATAGTTTTTTTTGAAACAGAGTCAGTGCGTGGAGTTTTCTGGCTTCCACATTATGGAGCAATATGCAGAGAACCACCCGGGAGAGACGCTGACTGATACCCCAGAGATGCAATGAAAAGGCAACACGTCCAAGAAAGATAAATAGATGTGCCACCAGCCACTCAATAAGAAAAATGCCACAGGGAATCAGAAGTGTAGCTACCGCCAGTCCCGCAATGCTCAGTGGGCGGGAAAGGGTATCGCCAAGACTCCCGGAGTAAAGAGCAAGAGACGGAAAGGCGAGGGCAAATCCCCCCAGATAAAGACGAAGATACGGACGACGCTGGCGTTGGCTGTCAAGACTGAAAAGATAAGCTATCAAGAACAAAACACACTCCACACCAAGCACTATAAGGGCATAGAGCCAGAACTGTGTTCCATAAATTTCACCTACACGTTTCTCCAGATTCTCCTGTACTGATGGCGAAACCCATAATATATAATAAAACACACCACTCACAAGCCCTATCAGAACAATCAGGATACTCAACACAGTAAAGAC
>JAGHBZ010000285.1 GCA_021160705.1 Candidatus Sumerlaeota bacterium | reverse complement strand
TTCATCGCGGATTCTCAAAAATTATCCGATGATTAGAAGGTATATGTTATCTGCCCTTTTCTATTGAAAAACTCTGCTTATTCCTGTTAAAAATATGCCATAGGTTTTTTAATATTTTTTGAGATTATGTAATAGCATAGGTGTGGTTTTTGTCTGCTTTTCGCTTAAGAGCTGGGCTTTCTGGTCTACTTTGCAAAGAGAGGGGAAGTGAATCGGCTCAAACGGGAAGCAATCTCAACAGAGGGAACGTACAAAAAGGTGGAGGCGATGCATTCCACCTTTCACTACTCCTTGAACTTTGTGCATAGTTAAAAAGGAGGAGACTGATGAAATCAAGGTTAGTGTGGGTAGTTCTATTGAGCATATCACTGCTTATCACAGATTATGTCTGTGCTAAGAAGGAGTATAATTTTCGAGAGTCTGAGGACTACAAACAGCTTTCGGAATCCGACAGAGAGAAACTGGAGAAAGTACATCGAGATATGATTCTCCTCTGGGGAGCCTTGGATATCTATGCAGACCGTAATGGGGGCAAGTTGCCGAACACACTTGATGAGCTGGTTCCTTCTGTGCTAAAGGAACTGCCCACTGACCCCTTTGCGACTACTGATACAGCCAGGCAGAGGGTCCCGGGACACTACACCAGTTCGAAGGATGGATGGGGGTATAGATATATGAAGGGTTCTCCTGGAAATAGAGCGTGGGTGATATATAGTGTCGGGTTGCCGGGTTTTCCGTATCTTGCCAAAAGTGGAAATGTGGGTCTCTATATTTGCAAAGGCATCTGGATTTCAGGAATAAATCCGATAAGCATAAGGAATTATGAGAGACAATCAAGCATTCCAGGGGAAGCGGACAAGCCGGGGTACTGAGAAATTAATCATTAACTTGCAATACTAAGGAGGCTTCATCAATAGGAGCATAAAGCTGGTTCTGTTCTGGAGTCCGAGAGTGTTGTGTATTCTTTTTGCGATATTTTTGGGTCTGTTTGCCCTTGACGTATTCAGTGAAAGTTATGGTTTCTGGCAAACGATTCTTGCACTGCTAATTCATTTAGTCCCGGTATACATTGTTGTCATTGCATTAGTAATAGCGTGGCGTTGGGAGTGGGTTGGGGCATGTGTGTTCATCGCTCTGGCGTTGTTCTATCTGGTCTGGAGTCGGGGACGATTGCAATGGAGTGCTTATCTGGGAATTTCGGGACCCCTGATGGTGATAGGAGTTCTTTTTCTGTTCAACTGGATATACAGAGCAGAGCTGCGAATGCGGTAGTTGCAGAATAACAACGATAAGCAGGAGAAAGGGCTTTTCCGCTCACCCCGGGATGCTGAATATAGCTCCGCAGGGTTCCGAATTTAGAATCCAAAAATTCTCCTTAAATCTCCCTATCGCTCATAGTTACAAAACAGGCGGGATTTTAGGTTATAACATATCCTGTTTGAAATTTAACAAATGAAGTTTGTTTTGCGCTAACTTTAGCTGGAAATGACTCAGTGTAAGTACAATCTTAATCAGGAAATCTTATTATCTATAAGGAGACCAGGAAACCAGGAGTTGCCTATTATTCCCAAAATATTATCCTCTTCAATTCCCGAATTCCCTGGTAAGGCTCTATAACAGAACTGATAACTTTTGTCAGTTTACTTCTCTCTTATACTTCTTATACTTTTTTGTCTACTCCTGGTCTCCTGGCTTCCTTATAATTTTCTATTAGGGCTTTAACAAATGAGGTTTGTCTTGCCCTAAATTTTAGCAGGAAATGACCCCGAGTAAGTATAATCTTAATCAGGAAATGTTATTATTTACTCGGTGCAGGAGAGAGTTGAGGAGGTTTTATCAATCTGCACGAGGGTGCCAGCCGGGTAAGTGGAGACAGAGGAGTCAATCTGCCTGATAAGCCCGGAGAGGACTTTTCCTGGGCCCACTTCAATGAAGGAGCGATAGCCCATTGCGATGGCATTCTGAACGGACTCAGTCCAGCGAACACAGCTATAAATTTGCCGAACCAAAGAATCCCGAATCTCGTCTGCATTAGCAAGGACTCTGGCGTCAGCGTTATTAATAAAATCAATGGAGGGGTCATTAAAGTGAGCGGTATTGAGGAATTCTTTGAATTCCATAGCGGCTGAGTTCATCAGAGGTGAATGAAAAGCGGCTGAGACCTTAAGAGGGACGACGCGTTTAGCGCCCTGTTGTGAAGCCAGTGCCATAGCAGACTTAACTGCCTCGTCATCTCCAGAGATGACCAGTTGACGTGGAGAATTAAAATTAGCGAGGCATACCGTTTTGCCGGTGGACTGTGAAGCGGAGAGACAAATCTGTTCCACAGTAGAGGGGTCAAGCCCAATGAAAGCAGACATAGAGCCGGGATATGATTCGCCAGCGGACTGAGTGAGTTCTCCGCGTTTTCTAACGAGTTTAAGCCCGGTGGTAAAATCAAAGACGCCAGCGGCATAAAGAGCTGAGTATTCACCCAGACTATGCCCCATAACGAGGGTTGGCTGGAGTCCACGTGCTTTAAGCAATTCATAGGAGATAACGCTACAGACATATATAGCAGGTTGCGTGATGCTTGTCTTTTTGAGTTCGTTTTCAGGACCTTCAAAGCAAAGTCGGGAGAGTGGGAAACCAAGGATTTCATCAGCGAGTTGAAAAAGGGATTTTCCGGGTTCGGTCTGCTCATAGAAATCTTGCCCCATTCCAGTGAACTGGGAACCCTGACCGGGAAAGACATAGGCTATTTTAGTGGTGGAAGGCGTCATTGAAAAGCAACGATTTCTTCAGGCGTAGTAGAGTTAAGTAGCATATATTAAAGTTTCCCTATTCTCAAAGGCTTTTTGTATGTGTGAGTTAATATTATGTTGTGCAATATCGCAGGCGGTCTTAATGGCGTTCATAATCGCCTTGGGATTGGACTCGCCGTGAGAGATAATGGCAATACCCTGAACCCCCAATAAAGGAGCGCCGCCGTATTCCGCATAATCAAGTTTGGCTATCTGGTCTTTCAAGATAAGCTCAATAGGGAACTCCGTATGTGAAGTATGGAGACGCTTTTTGAAGGAGGAGCGTAGATTCTTGAGTACCAGTTCCACGGTAGCTTCGCCAAACTTAAGGAGGATATTGCCGATGAACCCATCACAGACCACGACATCAAACTCCCCGGATAGAATATCTCTGCCTTCGGCGTTACCGCAAAAATGTATAGGTGCATCAGCAAGCAGTTTTTGAGTCTGGAGAGTGAGGCGATTTCCTTTGCGAAGTTCTTCGCCGATAGAAATAAGCCCGACCTTAGGTCGATGGCGTGAAAGGACTTTTTGAGCGTAAAGTGAACCCATAATAGCGAACTGAAGGAGATGTTCAGGGCGGCAATCTACGTTAGCCCCGGCGTCAATGAGAACGACGGCATCTTTTTGAGTGGGTAGAAGTGCGGCGATTGCGGGGCGTCTTACCCCTTTTATGGTACGCCAGTTAGTGAGCGTATGAGCGAGGGTGGCGCCGGTATTACCAGCGGAGACCAGTCCATCCACGACTCCCTGACTGACCAGTTTCACGGCAATAGCCAGGGAGGAGTGGCGTTTTTTGAGAGACTCCTTGGGGCTCTCGTCCATAGCCACCACGTCAGGTGCATCAGCGATAGTGAGTCGGTCTTTGGGGTAGCCATTGCCTTCAAGTAACTGGAGCAAAACATCTTTTTTACCCACCAGCACGAGTTCAAGTCGCTTAATCTTAGCGAGTGCAAGAATTGCACCTTCAATCAAGGCTTCGGGGCCAACGTCGCCTCCCATTGCATCTAATGCTATACGTATTTTCTTCATACTCATAGCTGAATCCTGTGGAGTAATTATTTATTTTTTTGTTACGATGACGTGGTACGTAGTGCCTTTATATTCACCACAAAAGGGACAGACCCGATGAGGCATTTTTGGCTCACCGCATTTGGGGCATCGCGTTATGTTTTGAGTTTGCAATTTATAATGAGTTCGTCGTTTATCCCGCCGTGTACGTGAAACTCTTCTTTTAGGTACAGCCATATCTTTTTCCTCCTAAATTCAAAAAACGACAGAGATTTTAACAACCTCAGGAGAATGGTTGTCAATAAATTTATTAATGTCCAGCCCGAATATGGCGTAACACCTCTTTCCATTCAGGGGTGAATGAGGCTTTCTTCTGCTGTTGTGTCTGGAGGCAGTGGCATTGTTCTTTATTGAGGTTTGCGCCACATTGTGGGCATAATCCTTTACAATCAGGTTTGCACAATGGTAGAAAAGGCAACTCCAGCATAATAAGTTCGCGAAACTCATTTTTTGGTTCGATAATCTCGCCATCAAAATAATTAACGATTTCCGCCATAGGGTCGATTTCAACCGAGTGCTCCAGCCATCGGGTATCATTAGAATACGTGAGGCTAACTTCAGCGTGAAGGGGAACCAGTATTTCTTCAAGACACCTGACACAGGATGTATACGCCTTTGTCTCAAGCCAACCAGACGCCAAGATATTTCTCTGCACCAGTGTAAAGGTCACATTACCCACGACCCTGTCTTTGAATGTGAACTCTTTATCCTCAAGTTCAAAGAATCCTGGTGGATGATTTATCTCCAGAGTCACAGGATGTTCTTTCAAATCTTGTATATGTACAATAAGCGACATTGTTGTTATCCTCACAGCAGAATAGTCTCCAGAGTCTGGAGTGCTACAAGGTCTTCTCCTCATATTTTGGTATAAGGAAGAGCAAAATAAAATGGTGGGTGATACAGGGATTGAACCTGTGACCTCCAGCATGTGAGGCTGGCGCTCTGCCAACTGAGCTAATCACCCACCACTACCTGAATAAGTAAAAGAACAGGATAATTATCTCATTGAGCAGGTATAGATGTAAAGTAAAAAATTGTTATGTAAAAAATCATTGGCAGAGAGCCGAGATTAGGCATTGCCATCAGAGTTCCATCGCCTCGCCAATATCCAGCACGCGAGCATTGATGCCATTAGCCCTGCATTTTTCGACGAACTGTTGCGGGTCAGCTTTTATGACATCAAAGGTATTATAATGCATAGGTACAGCGAGTGCGGGTTTGAGGAATTCAGCGGCTTTTACTGCGTCCGTGATGTCCATAGTAAAGTTACCGCCAATCGGCAGAAATGCCACATCTAACCTGTTCATTTCGCCGATGAGTTTCATATCATAGAAGAGTCCGGTATCGCCGGCATGGTAGATGGATTTGCCCTGGAGCGTTAGCACCACACCACAGGGGTTGCCAGTGTAGATAATAGTATTGCCCTCAAGGACAGCAGAGCCATGTAGGGCGAGTGTAAGTTTAACTTTGCCAAATGGAAACTCAAAAGAACCACCAATATGCATTGGATGGACTTTTTTAACGCCCTGCCACTGACAATACATAGCCAGCTCATAGGGAGCAATCAGAGTAGCATCGTTATTTTTGGCAATGTCAATTCCGTCGCCAAGATGGTCACCGTGACCGTGGGTAAGAATGATGAAATCACACTTCACCGCTTCAGGCTTAGTTTTTGCCAGAGGGTTACCACTCAGAAAAGGGTCAATGAGAACTGAGTGGTCATCACTTTCAATAAGAAACCCGCTATGGCTGAGATATGTAGCTTTAATGGACATTGTATTTTTTCACCTCCTGATTATTGAGATTCGGGTATTCGTAAAGGTAGTCTTATTATAAAAGTAGTTCCTTTACCTTCTTCACTTTGCAGGCGAATGGTTCCGTTGTGTTCTTCAATATTTTTTTTAACGATAGCAAGCCCAAGCCCGCTACCTTTTGAGCCTTTGGTGCTGAAAAAGGGTTCAAAGACCCTGCGTTGCACATCTGCGGGTATTCCGGGTCCGTCATCACTGACATTAATCTCAACGATTTTTTCATCAGGAAGTAAAGCGGTTCTAATCTCCACCGTAGAGCCGACTTCAGAAGTAGCCTCAATGGCATTAGATACAAGGTTTAAGATAGCGTCGTGGATTTTATCGGTGTCCAGCAAGATTAAAGGAATGTTCTCATCCAGAGCAAGCGAGAGTGTAACGTTCGCCTGTTCAGCGGTTTGTTTATTTGCTTCATAGATATCGCGGCATATTTGATTAACGCTGGCAATGGAGTATTGTGGAGTAGTCGTGTGAGAATAAGTAAGCATCTTGCGAACGAGTCGCGAGAGTCGGTTGAAACTCCGTTTGAATACCGGCCAGATTTCATCAATGATTTCCATATTTTTTTGAGCCAGTGCGTTGTCTACCAGGGATACACTTCCTTCAAACCCACTGATGACATTCTTGATATAATGCGAAAGGCTTGCAATAGCCTGACCAATAGCGGCGAGTCGTTCGGATTTGAGGTTCTCCTGAATCAGGCGAGCGTTCTCAATAGCGATGGCAGCCTGCTGAGCAAAGAACTCCAGTACCTTTATATCATCGTCGTTAAACGGTTCATCATTAGATTTATTGAGGACTTCGAGCACACCGATGAGGCGTTCCCCGCGAAGCATAGGCGTGGCAATAAGGTTGCGAGTTTTGTATTCGGTGACTTCATCAGCGTATTTGAAATGGCGTGGGTCTTTGCTCACATCATTTACAACGATGGTGCGCCGCTCTTTAGCCGAGATCCCAGCGATACCCTCACCGAGTTTGAGCCGAATTTTCTTAACTGCGTCGCCCTTCTCGCCCAGTGCAACTTCAAAATAGAGTTCCTCTGCCTCAGGGTCGTATAGCATCAAGGAACTTGCCTCAGCGTTTACCACTTTTTTGCTCTCATCCATCACCAGCTCCAGGAGGCGTCTCAGGTCGCCGACATAGCTGATAAAATTTACCACCCGATACAAAGCATCCACAATCCTTGTGCTTTGTTCCAGACGTTTTCTGTCTTCCTGGTTATCCATATTCTAAATTCTAATAGTTCTTAAGGGATTTTCTGCCTTATTGATGAAAGTAATTAACTCAGATGATTGTAACGCAGGAGGATGAGGGTGTCTATTCTTTTATTTCCCGGACAATGCAAATAGGAGTTTGCTCGGTCTTTTGCCCCATAGGGTTATCGCGCATAATGTCCTGAAGGAGATGTTTATCCACGCCCGGGGTAGCCCCCAGTACCCAGGAGCCTCCGATGTCGTTAATATCCATAATTGCAGATTCACAATGAGTGAGTTCCTTAATCCGCTGTGCGACCCGCTGGGGGTCTTTTGGACCAAGAATCACACACTTAGAATAAGGCTCAATTGGACTGGTGTGAGCGGCGTCAATGGTAGCAGCCTGTTTGCCTGCAATTCGGTAGAAATCGCCTCTTCTTCCAAGGAGTTTGCCGACACCCCCAACTAACGCAGCGAGGAGTATACGGAGTGCCCCGCATTCATTTATGGCACATTGCATAGAGGTTGGACTGCGAAGCCCTATCCCATAAGGCACTTTTCGGACAAATCGCCACAATATCCTCGCAAGGAGACCTACTTTTATCTGCTCCTCCGGGATGGCTCTTCCCTGGCTGATTGCCACTACACTCTCACTGACTACAATAATATCGTCTGGTTGGCGCTTCTGGGCGGTATATTCATTTACCACAACGGCAATATCATCTTCTGGCGTAATGATGTGTGTCTTGATAGGGAGACGTAAAAATCGTCGCTTATTTATCTCTATTATTGGTCTCTTCTCTTTCGCCATATCATTAACCAGTTCTTTCTTTTCAAAAAAAAAGAGATTAGTGGTGGCAAGGGTGTTGAATGAGCTCGAAGAGTTGGTTGTGCTTCTCAGAGAATTTTCCCTCGCACATCTATTTAGTTAGATTAGAGAGAACTAACGGCATCGTAGAGACGCAATTTAATGCCTATAAGTTTGGGGTGTACCGCTATGAAGGTAAAATAAAATTCCCCTTTCACTTTCTTCTCACATCCATATAGAGTTCTTCAGAGTGTGTATATCCACCTATTCTTTACCAGTGAATAACCGATAGAGCCGTAATGCTTCGCGGAAAAGCGCTTTAGTAGCCCGCGGGAATTTACCAAAAGTGTCACGAAGAAAAACAATTTCATCACCCGTAGGTTTATAAGCAGCCCAGATTTCTTCGTCCCGGATAAGGCTTCTCAGCCCACGTGGCAATGTATCATCAGCAAGAGCGACTTTTCGCAATTGTTTCCTATCCGGTATAGTTGTATAATCAACAGCGCCCTCTTCTACTTTATATTCTTCTGGTTCTTCAGCGATAACTTCCTGACGTTTGACATTAATGATGTGCTGGTACTTATCGGGGAGTCGGTCTTTAATCCACATTAGAACAGCCTTACGTTCAGGGATTTTGAGTGCGGTAGCTATACGTAGCCAGAGGTCAAGGCTTGGGCGAACAAACCCCTTCTCGAATTTGAAAATTGCGGGACCGGAGACACCGAACT
>JAGHBZ010000288.1 GCA_021160705.1 Candidatus Sumerlaeota bacterium | reverse complement strand
TTTTTTGTTCCTCCTTTTAGCTGGATTTTAACATCTGCTAAAAGGAGGAATTATTTATGCCTTCCAGACAATAAGATTCTTCTCCCCAAACGCAAACTCTGGGTTTAATTGATTGTGGGATAATTATCCCTATTATAGTTTAAATGAAAAATCATAGCACGATATTAAAAAAAGATAGATTTTCCCTACGTGCACAAATTATCATTAATTGTTTCGGGAATCTGGATATTGTTGCGGATAAAATAAAAAATGAGAAATTACAAAAGACTCTTTAAATATGTGCTTCATTATAAATTTCTGCTTATAGTAATTGTCTTCAGCACCATAATGTCTGCTCTCCTGAATGTAACAAATATAGCGTTGTTGAAACCGGTGCTAGAGGTGTTTTTTGGCGAAGTAAAAGAGACGACTACAGCTGAAGGAGCTACTTCAAGCCAGATGACACAATGCCCTTACGGTGAGCCTCATTTAGTATATCTGGTAAAAGAACCCGAGCGAATTCCTGACAAAAAACCCGGAGTTGCCTACACCTATTGTCCATTCGGGAAACCGCACCCGGTAGTTGAGGTGGCAAAAACGCCCTCTTATGAAGAGAAACCAGCGGTTGAGGAGAAGTTAAAATCTTCGCTTCGGGACGTTGCTCTTTTTAAGCCCTTTTTCAAATTATATGACAAGAGTAAAGTGTGGAAAAAAGAACTTCAGCTCACTTTTTACCAGTATATAAAGAAGGGAAAAAAATTCTTACTACTGGCAATTCTTGGTGGAGTTATCCTCGTTATTGAAATCTTCAAGTTCATCTTTGTTTTCTTGTCACAGTATTTTAGTAATTATGTTGGACTAAATGTAGTGCAGAAGTTGCGAACCGAGCTCTATGACCACATTCTGGGAATGGATATGGCGTTTTTCCATCGCAGGAGTACAGGGGAGCTGATGAGCCGAATCGGTGGCGACGTAGGTGGCGTGAGGGATATGCTGATGTTGCTTTTCAGCGATACACTTCAATCGCCACTTAATATGCTTTTTATCATTGCTTTTATGCTCTATCTCAACTGGCAGTTAACGTTATTATTATTTATTTTTGGTCCTTTGACCATTATCCCGGTGCGTTATTTTGGTAAGAGAACGAAAGACCTTACCCGAAAAGCGCGGGAGAAATTTGCCGACATATCTGCATCAATGCAGGAGATTATCAGCAACATCATCGTCGTCAAAGCATTCAATATGGAGTCATACGTCTCACGTCGGTTCAAAAAGCAGACCCTGAAAGAGCTTAAATACCTTTTACGCAGACGTCGGGTGAGAGTTATCTCGTCGCCGTTTATGGATATACTCGGTACTACAGCGGTAGTGGTCACGATGCTGGTCGGTGGGTATTTTATTGCAGAAGCACAGACGATGAGTAGTAGTTCGTTTTTTGTGTATCTATTTGCTATGTCCCGGCTTTACAAGCCCATAAAAAAACTTAATAAGGCGTATGGTGATTTACAGAAGGGGTTGGCATACTCTGACAGGATATTTGAGATTCTGGATACTAAAGCCAGCATTGTAGATAAACCGAATGCGATAACAATCCCACGCCTTCGTGAAGAGATAAGAATAGAGGGATTGTGGTTTGCCTATTATGATGAGGTCTGGGCACTTAAAGACATCAATCTGGTCATCCCGGCTGGCAAGATGCTGGCTCTGGTTGGTCCGAGTGGTGCTGGTAAATCCACTCTGGTATCTCTGCTGTTGCGATTTTATGACCCGCAAAAGGGTGGTATCTATTTCGATGGGATTGATATTCGCGAGGCTCGCATTAAATCTTTGCGTGAACAGATAGGTATTGTGCTGCAGGAGAATATCTTGTTTAATGATACCATAAGAAACAACATTACCTGCGGGAATAAAAATATTCCGATGGAGCGTGTAATTGAAGCGGCGAAACAGGCGAACGCCCACGAGTTTATAGAGAAATTACCCGACGGTTATGATACCATCGTAGGGGAGCGAGGCTCAAAATTGTCCGGGGGTCAACGCCAGCGAATCGCTATAGCACGGGCTATCCTGCAGGACCCGGCGATTTTAGTTCTGGACGAGGCAACATCTTCGCTTGACTCGGAGTCGGAGTCAAAGATTCAGGAAGCCATAGTGCGCCTGGTCAAAGACAGAACGACCATTGTCATCGCCCATCGTCTTTCCACAGTAATGAACGCCGATAAAATCGTGGTGCTGGATAAAGGAAGTATCGTTGAACAGGGTAAACATCACGAGTTGCTTGAGCGAAAAGGGTTCTATGCACGGCTTTGCGCTGTTCAATTCAAATCATTAGAAGCCAGTGTCTAACCACATTTCCTGCCTGAGTTTTAACAAATGAGACCCGTACCTCTTCATTCCTTTGATATAGTTCCGAAAGGGTTAGGCTATATGTAGCCCGGTGCGTTCGTACCGTGATTAAAGGCTTAAGTAAATTAGAATTATTGTAAATTATACAGAGTAGGGCTACAGAATCTCTCTACCAATCACGGTTTCTATCTCTTTAAGCAGGTTCTTATCTTTAACTCCCGTGCCAAGAATCAATTGTTTTGCAGGAACAGTAATTAATAGTATTTCCTGGTCTTCTTTTATCTCTGTGCTGATAACCGGCATTGAGGTGTTAGCATCAAACGTCATAATCAAATCAGGAAAAGTAGCCAGACGTCTGCCCTGCGACGCCAGTGTGATGTACTCGTTCCAGAAAGTAAGCTCGTATAATTTTTTATCCTCACGTATTGAGACTGTACCTACATCAAACCCATCTGAAGTCCTCCGATTTACGGATTCCACAGTAGCGCGTATTATGACCGAGCCTCCGAGTGTGTTCAGCACCTCTTTGACGATATGTTCTGCGCTGGCTCCCTTATTCCTTGTCCAGCTTTTCCCGACTTCAATTGCCATAGCAATCGCACCGGGTGCACCGTTTTTCCGCACGTATTCCGCCTTTACAGGGTTGCGAGCAACTGCTACCATACCATCAACATTAATCGCAACCTCCCTGACCAGACGACTAACCCGCTCTATTGAACCCCGGAAGAATGCTTCAACCCTTGTTCCTTTCCGGGCATCGCCACCTATTGCTGTCTGGATTGACTCGTAGTCTTTAATGCGATGTAATCCCATAGAGCCCATCAGTCCGGTGGGGTGTGCCCTGCCATTGCCCGGTGCATCTATGACAGGGATGTTAAGTGCAGGTGATTGTATCCAGCCATTGACCACACCTACTGCGCCGAGCTCGTTTGAGATAAGTCCGTCAATCTTCAGCCCGGTTACCTCAATAAAAAATGATACTGCTTTGATGTAATCCTCAATAGTCAATGTCTGAGACCCTACTGAAGGCGCTCCAACAAGAGAAACCTGTAGCAACAAAGCATCAGGGGTTATGGCATTGATAGGCAAAATCTCAGAAAACCCACACTCCATTGCACGCCGTGCCATCTTCATCCCTGCATCAATCCATCCGCCACCGCCCCCTCCAAGAACCGCACCTCCCAGTACCGCTGCCTCAATAACTTCCTCATCTATCTTTATAGACCCCTCCATTTCCATTCACCTCTGAAAAACATCTTATACTTTGCTCGAAAAATATTACAAGCTGAATCTATAAAAAAATCAACTCAGTCAATAAATCCTTCTCTTCATAATTATAGAGATTTGTGGAGCAGAGAGATATGTCAACGATTCAATTTTCGTAAAAAAGCTACCGCCCACTCTTTATAATATTTTCTATTTAAAATTTACTGTAGTTCGGAAGTTTCTCATTATTGCTCGCTTCTACGGAGCTGATGTGTTTTTGAGTTATGTTGCCTTTTTCCGCTTCAGTTAAACTATTCTCTCTACACTAACTCCCGGCTGAAAAATGCCCAATTCCACTCTGAAGCGTGCCAACCCTTACCAAAAAATGTCGGGGAGAGATTGATAATTTGCAGGCAGGATTAATATCGTTCACTTACTACAAAAATTCGGAAAGATGGAGGAGGAAGATTAAAAACGTTGCGATAAGTCTTAAGAACAGGAGGAAGAGTGGGCCCACCAGGAGTCGAACCTGGGACCTACCGGTTATGAGCCGGTGGCTCTACCAGTTGAGCTATGGGCCCACAAATGTTTAACATAATTTCTATAAATATTTTATACCTCAATCCAGCGGAGCAAGTCAAGTTCGATAAAGGTGCATTGAATCTTAAAGTGAGATATATTTGGATTAAGAGACTCTTCTTGTTTAGCCTTAATCCATAATGCTGGTAAGCCAGAAATTCCAGACCATACCGCATTTCAGAGCGTTTCAGAAATTAGAAATGACCAATAGTTTGACTTTTGCCCACTTGATAAAGAATAATCTCTTCTTAATATAACTACCGGAGGAAAGACAACAATGTACGATATAGCGATAATTGGAGCGGGGCCCGGGGGATATGTGTCCGCAATCCGTGCGGCTCAGTTAGGTGCCAGAACACTTCTAATTGAGAAATCACTTCTCGGCGGTACCTGTCTGAACTATGGATGTATTCCTTCAAAGGCAATGCTCGCCTCTGCTGAGAGGTTGCTAATGACACGGCGTTTACAGAAATTCGGAGTCCATCTTGAGGGCAGGGTACGGTTTGACTGGCAGGCTATTGTAGAACGAAAAAATAAAGTTGTCCGCACATTAAGAAATGGCGTTGGGGCACTCCTGAAAAAAAATAAAGTGGAGTTAAAAACAGGCACCGCTCAGCTTCTCAGCACAACTAAAATCCTTATCACCAGCAATGAAGGTAATGCAGAAGAGGTAGAGGCAAAAAAAATCATTATTGCCACTGGCTCCAGACCCGCTCAGCTACCCGGGTTTAACATTGACAGAAAACACATCCTTGTCAGTGACGATGCCTTTGACCTGCAGGAACTACCGGGGTCAATGATAATTGTGGGTGCAGGAGTTATCGGGTGTGAATTTGCTACCTTATTTAGTGCTTTTGGCGTAAAAATTACCATTATGGAACTCCTGCCCCGTGTTCTCCAATTAACCCCAATCCCGAATACAGTGGCTCAAAAAATAACCAATATCCTGAATCGCCGGGGTGTGAAGGTGGTCACTGAAACAAAAATCTCCTGGCTCAGTGTAGAGGATGGGCAGGTAGTTGCAGAAATTTCGAATGGGCAGAAGTACACTGCAGACAAGGCTATCGTCTCCATTGGCAGAGAGCTAAATACACGGGATATAGGGTTGGAGGAAATCCCTATTGAGCTCACTCCTCAGGGCGCAATTCGCATTAACGAATTTATGCAGACATCTAATCCAGATATTTACGCTATCGGCGATATAACCGGCAATCAACAACTGGCTCATTTAGCATCCAGACAGGGCATTCTGGCGGTTGAACATTGTCTCGGAAAAACAGCACCTGAGCCAATTCGCTATTCAGCTGTGCCAGCCTGTGTGTTCACTGAGCCGCCAGTCGGATTTGTGGGACCCGGTGAGAGTGATTTGCAGAAACAGGGGATTGACTATAAATTAGTGGAGTTCCCTTATCGTGCGTTAGGTATTGCTTACGCCAGAGATGAACTTGAGGGGAATGTCTGGCTCATTGCGGACAGGAAAAACGAGCGTGTTCTTGGCGGTGGCGTTTTTGGGTATGGCGCCCCGGAGTTGATTCACACCATCGCAATGGGCGTGGCAAATCTCCTCACTGTCAGGGAGATGAGTCGTGTAATTTTCACGCATCCGACGTTCGCTGAAGCTCTCGGAGAATCCCTGGAGGCACTCCACCTTGCCCCAATCCATATATAGGACTTAGAAGAATGTAAATAATTAAGATAAGATGTCTCCTGTCAGCATCTCTCTTACCATAAGTATTCTCCGTGTCTGAATATAGATATCTCTCAGGTGTATACCAGCCCACACTTCTTTTCTGCTTGCCTGTGAAGGCGAATCTTAAGAATATCGCAACACTCCACTGTAGCTTGTGCAACATCGCAATCGCAAAAACCTTGATGAACCCCTCGGGTTGGTGTTAAAAAGATATACTGTAATGATTTCTGAACGCCGAAATATTCCCATCTATGTTGCTAATATTGTTTTTCTTTTCTTTGGACTGGCGGTTCTTATCTGGTTAAAGACCCGGTTCGATAAAGACCTGAATACCGCAATTGATACTACCCGTGGTCTGTTCAGTCGTGAAGAGGTGCTCAAGTCGCCTGATGATGTCCGCATACGATTCTCACAGATTGAGCATCTTGCCCGACAGAACAAGAATATTTACATCAAAGATATGGTGGTCAGTAAAATTCTAATATCCGGTGATGAGGTTGCCGTGTATCCTTTCTACCTCAGTGCAACAACTCCTGACTGGAAACAAAGACTCCTCAGCAAAGGCTGGCGTCGTATACTCCTGACGTCAAATGGGATTCCCTATGGTGCGATTTATCTGCAGCTAAATTACGCACTCCTCAATGGGATTAAATTCGCCATACTGAGTTTTGCATTGCTTCTGATTGTGTCGCTGGTGGTTTTGCTACTGCGCCTGTATCGGCAGGAGGAGGTCATCACTGCCACTACCATTGCCCTGAACGAAAAGAACCAGGAATTAATGCGCCTTGAACGACTCGCACTCGCCGGGCAACTTACCGCCAATATATTCCACGATATAAAAAAACCCATTCTGAACCTTAAACACGCCTTCGCCGACATCCTTGAAAGAAAACAGGAGATGTCGCCTTCAGAGATAAAACAGAACGTTGAAAATATGAATCAGCAGGTCGGGCTGTTCTTTTCCATTTTAAACGAGCTGGGTATTGAACGCTTTGTCCGTGCATCCAATGAAGAGAATGAATTTGTGGATTTAAATGATTTGGTCGAACGCTCCTGTAACCTGGTTCGCTATGAGCAACGGCATATCAAAGTCGTTAAAGAACTCGCTGATAATCTCCCCGCAATCTTCGTTAATCCTTATAAATTGATTCAACTATTCTCTAATATCATTCTTAACGCCTACCAGGCAATGGAAGGCAAAGGCGAACTCCGTATCAGGACTTCACGAAACAACGATAATCTCGTTGTGGAGATAACAGATACCGGTCCCGGAATCAAGCCTGAGCATTTACGTTATTTATTCACCCCGTTTTTTAGCACCAAGGATAGCTCTGAAGCCGCGGGGCTGGGGCTTTATATCTGCAAAAATATCGTTGATGAACTTGGCGGTGAAATCTCTGTAGATTCTGTTGTGGGCAAAGGGACAACCTTTCGGATACAGCTACCTCCACCACAACAACTCAAACCCTCCAAAGCAACCACAAAGCAATAGCTTAGAATTGGACTACCTCTCTTCTTTCCCATCGCTTTTCCTTATAGCGAAATGATATGCAGATTCCTTGATAATCATTTTGCCTGATAACCATTCTGAAATTTACATTATTTATTTTTCAAAATGTTTTAAAAATCTGTTTTATTTATGAACACTCAAAATTAAGATGTACCTGATTATTTTTTATTGATTTGTCTATCGGGTTGTTACACATACTATTTGGAAATGAGTCTCAGTGTTAAAAAAATACAACCTAAAGACAAAGAGGAGTTGCTGAATATACTGCGTCGGATGGGTGTAGGTTCAGCGAACCAATCGGAACTGGTGGCAGAGGGCTGGCAGGAGTGTCTCCTCATTAAGAACGTGCCTAAAGATGTGAGCACAACTGTGAGTACGCAGATAAACGTATCAGGGGGCAAGATAGTGGTTTCATCGGATTCTGGCGATGTTCCGACAGGCAGAGAGAATCTGTTGTTGATGTGTTCAACAGCTCCGCTTCGGCATCTCGTAGACGTATTAAGAGAACATCCTTCATCACAGGCGAAAGAACTCGCAGAGAAGATTCTTGCTCTTATTGATAAAGCCTCAGAGCAATGGGTCTGGAAATTCGGCAACCGTAGATTTGACCTTCGGAATAGAGTTCTTATTATGGGTATACTTAATGTAACGCCGGATTCTTTCTCAGACGGCGGGAAATATTTTGCAAAAGACAGAGCACTCAGGCGTGCCGAAGAGATGGTAAACGAAGGTGCTGATATTATAGATGTGGGTGGCGAATCAAGTCGTCCCGGTGCACAACCCGTCTCCGTTCAAGAAGAGCTTCGTCGTGTGGTTCCGGTGATTAGAGCAATCAAAGAACGGCTGGATATTCCGGTGTCTATTGATACATATAAATATGAAGTGGCAGGTGAAGCTATTGCTGCTGGTGCAGAGATAGTTAATGATATAACCGGGCTACGTCATAGTGCTCGTATGAAAACACTCATTGCAGAGCACGGTGTGGGTGTGGTAATAATGCATATGCAGGGTACACCACAAACTATGCAGGTCGCACCACACTACGATGACGTAGTTGAAGAAATTGGAGCGTTTCTTGAGCATCAGCTCTCCGAGGCAAAGCAGGCAGGCGTTGAGGAAGAGTGCATTGTGGTTGACCCGGGCATTGGGTTTGGCAAATTGCTGGAGCATAACCTTGAGATTCTGGCGAACCTCGGTCGACTACGTGCACGGTGTCAGCGTCCTCTGCTTATCGGGGTATCACGAAAAAGTTTTATCGGTCAACTTCTGGGCGGAATACCACCAGACGAACGACTGGCAGGGGGGCTTGGAGCGGTTCTGAGCGCTGTGATGAACGGGGCGAATATAGTGCGTGTCCACGATGTCAGCCCAACCCGACAGGCTCTCACAATTTATGAATCAATTGCACAGTTTAACAGAAAGGGCTAAGAAATGGTCACCAGAGCCTTTATCAATGGAAAAAAGATTTTTCTACGTCCAGTAGAACTTGAAGATGCTGAGTTTCTCGCATTTTGTCTGAACAGTCCGGATATTCGCCCGACATTTTTCACCAATTTTCCTACTAACGCATCACGCCAGACAGAACTCATCCGCAACCTGTATAAGGACTCGCGTGAGTATGTACCGTTTATTATCTGTGAGAAAAAGCAGGGACAGGCAGTAGGCATCACTGCATTTCATCGGATGGACCTGGTAAGCAGAACCGCTATATATTCAATCATCATACCAGAAAAAAAGAACTGGGACAAAGGCTACGGCACGGAAGCTACCAGGCTTATGGTGGCGTACGGGTTTGATGTTCTTAATTTAAACCGGATTCAATTACACGTTAGCGCCCTGAACACCCGTGGAATCAAAGTGTATGAGAACGTAGGGTTTGTTAAAGAGGGGCTACTCAGACAGGCGATGTATCACAATGATGAATATTGCGATTTCTACGTTATGGCGATTCTTCGTCAGGAATATTATCAGCGTAAGGAAAAGTGATAATCATCTGATTTTCCACTTCAAAATTAAGTGCCTGGCAAACTGGCGGGATGTATACAATGGGATAAAAGGAATAGGGCAACAGAAAAAAAACTTGTAAGGGTTCAGGTACGCTTCTTCTTTTTTGGAAGGAAATAGCCGAATCGACGAAGGTCGAACTCACGCCGACGCCAGTTATGAGCCACTTTTACCCAAAGGTCAAGGTAGACTGGATGTCCGGATAACATCTCCTGAATCTCCTGTCTGGCAGATTGACCAATTTGCTTTATCAGGGCACCGGATTTGCCAATGATTATGGGTTTTTGCGATTCCTTCTCCACATAAATAATCACACGAATATAGTGTTTGCCATCAGGATTTTCCCGGAATTCATCCACCACCGTTGCCACTGCGTAAGGAATCTCTTCACCAGTGAACTCAAATATTTTCTCACGTACAATCTCCGCTACCAGAAAACGTTCTTCTCTATCAGTGACCTGCTCCGGGTCATAGTAGGGCTGTCCCTCCGGGATATACTTGAGCGATTTAGCAATAAGGGTATCAATATTTTTTCCGGTAAGTGCGGAAATATGAACTATCTCAGCATATACACCCGGGTCTATAAAGTCCGGGATGTTCGCGTGTGGCTCGTGCTGGTCTGGCAGGACATCAATTTTGTTCACTACCAGAAATTTGGGCAGGCTATCCGGGAGTTTTGCCAGCACCTCAAGGAGCGGTCTTTCAGCAACAGGGTCTGGCATATTTATATCAATAAGATGGTAAAGGAGGTCAACACCTTCAAGGCTTCTTATAGCAGTATCCACAAGACAAAGATTCAGTTTATCGCGTGCCTCTATAATCCCCGGAGTATCGACAAAAATAAGTTGGTATTCCTCTGTGGTAAGAATCCCTTTGATGTGGTGGCGGGTGGTCTGGGGTTTTGGAGTGACGATGGCTATTTTTTCGCCAACCAGTCTGTTTAACAGGGTAGATTTACCGACGTTCGGTACACCCAGTATGGCAATAAACCCAGATTTGAATCCCACTGCCCGCTCCTCAGTCAGAATGACAAGTCTCTTTCATAAGATTTCTAAATTTGCTGGGATAACTAAGACAGCAGGATTATACAAAGTGCGTCTGGACGAATCAACCAATTACCCCTTTTTGCTGTAAAATGGTTAATAGCTCCTTTTCCCGGGTTTGCATTTTTTTTCGCAGTTTCTCGGTAGTATCATCATAGCCAAGCAGATGTAGAAACCCATGAATCAGCAAAATCACCAGCTCCTTTTCCAGTGAGTGCTCATTCTCCTCTGATTGACGTTTTGCAGTGGGGATAGAAATGACAATGTCTCCGAGAACATTAGGTCCGACGTTGGGGAATCTGCCGTCGCGCATCGGAAACGCCAGCACATCCGTGGTGTCGTCCACATTGCGATACTTAAAGTTCAACGACCTCATAGCGGCATCATCAACAAAAAGAACACTGATTTCTGGATTCTCCAGTTTCTCCACCTCGACAAGTGTTCTCAACGTAGTGTTACAAATCTTCTTTAAGCGATAGCTTGTAATGCTTTTAGTTTTGGACTTATTTCGCACGTCAATGTTCATCGCCGACTCCTCGACTGATGAAAATATTCCTATCCTAACGTCCATAATCACCTCTTTATCTAAAAATGCTTAAAATGTAAACACAAATTTATATATTCAAAGTTTTAAAAGTGACAACTTAAGGTACAAAATTTTTTTCAGAATTGGCAGGGTAATTTTGATTCAGCCTGATTTTCAGCTTTCACGTCCATTTGCAAGATTCCATATCTAAATTTCGTCCTTTTCTATTCCTCTCCATTCTTGCCAGTTCGTGTTTTCCTTTACCCCTGCGTTTCACAAATTACAACACACCTCTTTTTATGTCCTGTTTGTGCTTAAAACCGTTCTCTGAGTGAATACCCTCGGAATGAGACAAAAATAAGTTGCGTGAATCAGCAGGCAGGTCATTGAACAGCACAGGAGTGCCACACCTCTCCTTCGCAACTAAAGATGAAGACAACTAAGTCCTGTGCTACCAGGGAGAGGAAGGTACGTGATAATTTCGCGCTGAAGAGCCGGATACAGGACGAAAAATAAGAGATAATTTTATTTATCTCTCCGGCGAGGCAGGAGCGGTAAAGGTCGGGTATGGAAACATCCGGGGTCTTTACGATAACCTTTCATAGCGGCTGACTTAAATGTCAAGAATATCTCCCGCTCCTCTGGAGGTATTTGTTTTACCTCTGGACAGAAAGGTTTATGCACTAACTTTGTCCTGCGGTCACCAATCAAGATATGTTCTTTAAGTAATTTAAAAGGAGGTAGTTTTCCATTTTTTTCAATCAGGAGCATTTGACGCAGCTTAGGTCTATTCCGCAGTAGAAAAATAGGAACAAAGAATTCTTTACCACTTTCTTTAGGTGGCAGTTGCCAGGCACTCCCCCTACAAGTCCCTGAAAAATACAGACGCAATACTGGAAAGTTTATCTCTGGTATTGCCAGCTCTATTTTATAAGCATTTTTCACTGGACTCGGGGTGAGTGAGCCTCTGGAATATCGGGCACTTCTACCCCAGCGATAGAATACTTGAGTGTCCTCCAATGGGTCAGGTGAATATAGTGAAATTTCAATCTTATCTGCAGAAACAAGGCGGAGCTCCTGTTTTATAAATGGGTGGTCTGGTTTACTAACTGGACTCGTAGATGGAGGTGTATCTGTTTCTGGCGTGAACAATGAGGGCGCAGGTTTTTCCGCTGAACTCTTTCGCAAATAAAGAATCCCAATAAAACCCAATATTAATAATGGAATAAGAAGATATAAGACTTTATGCGGAAACGGTCTGCTTTCTTTTTTGCTCAGGGGTGGTGGGGTATGTAGGGTAGCCGTTGCCATCGTCTCAGTATCCACCAGAGTTTTCAGTGGTGTACTGCCCACGATTTGTGCGATGTGTCTCTTAGCGTCGCTGATGGTTCTGGTGGCTTTGTCTCTGACAACCAGTGCCTGCAACAACTCATCGCAGAATTCACTCACTGAGCTTGGGCGATTTTTGGGGTCTGGACTCAACGCCTTCAGGATTATCTCGTCTACTTCCTCCGGGAGCGATTTATTCAGCGCTGATGGTGGCGGGAAAGAACCTTCTGGTAGTTTGCCTGTAAACATCTCATAAAAGGTAACCCCTAACGAATAAATATCAGACCGAAAATCTATCTCTGCAGAGGCGTAACGTTGTTCGGGCGACATATAAGAAAAACTGCCAAGCAACTCCCCGGTAGTGGTAAGACGTTTTATCTGCTCCGTTGTCTGGAGCGCTATACCAAAGTCAGATAATTTTACCCAGCCGGTTTTGTCGACCAGGATATTTGAGGGTTTAATGTCGCGATGCACAACACCATTTTGGTGAAGATATGCCAGGGCGTCGCCGACCTGTTTAATGATTTGGAGATAATGTTCCCAGCCCAACATACTGCTCTTAATATAATGGCGGAGGTTTCTCCCCTCCACCAGCTCCATCACAAAATAAAAGTACCCATTAGTCTCGCCCCGGTCATATACCTGAACAATGTTTGGATGTTTTAGCCGAGCCATTAAGGTAGCCTCCTGGACAAACCTCGCTCGAAATTCCGGCTCAGCGTAAAATTTCTTTTCCATAACCTTTATTGCCACTGGACGATTAAGCGATTTCTGGATAGCACGGTACACAGTTGCCATTCCACCCCTGCCAATAATCTCTATGATTTTGTAGCCGGGAATCTTCTCTTCCAGTGCTTGAGCAAAGTCAGGTTGAATCGTTACAGTAGGCTGTTCAAATAATGCTTCCTGTTTTGCAATTAATGAGTTTATGGCGGAGAGTAGTTCTTGAGCCTCAGCAGTAGAGGGTAATATTCTATCAACAAGAGTAGTTTCAGGCGGAGGCAGGTCTTCTTCTTTGTCATATAAATAGATGAAAGACGCATTAGGTAGAGGTGTGGTTGAGGATAGCTCTGAGATAAACTCCTGGGTTAATGTGCCATCGGGCATCTTCGGAGAGAGCAGAATAATAGAATAACCCGGTTCTTTAAGTTTTGAGCGCAAACTCTCGCAGGACTCAACCAGCTCAATTTGGTACACCTGCTCCGACAGAATGGAACATATTCTATCCCGCAGGGTTCGTGAACCAATTGCAATTAATATTCTGGCATCCATCTTAACTTTATGTATCTCAATATTTTTGTTTTTTTATCGTCTTCGTGCCTATGCTCAATTGTATTTAGATAGAAGGTAGACCCAGTAGTAGAACTTCGCAAATCCGCAATATTAATTATATCTATTTGCCCCGTGGTATTACAAATTGAGGCTAATATACTTTATATCGGGCAAATTTCATACCAGCTTAACAAGTAAAACGAAATTATATAATCTTGCTTGCATCATACACAGGAGGCACAGTTCTTGCTCAACATTAGGACATCTCAAGGCAATATTTTGAGTGCTCAA
>JAGHBZ010000151.1 GCA_021160705.1 Candidatus Sumerlaeota bacterium | reverse complement strand
TCGTAGTCTTCAGGATTGGAGGCAGAGGGGAGTTTGGAGTAGAAGCTGTTATGACTCACAGTATCCCAGCAAGACCACGCGTCTTTCTGGTTAACCCTCAGACGGAACTGTACGCACTCATCAGGATTGGTCACACTACTGCCAACTCTCCATCTTGCCCGATAAAGTTTTCCATCCTCTATCCCCACATCCGGACTGTACCAGTAAGAGAAACAATTCGTTGAACCCTGAGGGTTGAGTCCCAGGTGACCGCCCGCTGAAGTGGTTGTGGGCATATCATAAGGCGGAATATCACCCATAGACTGCCAGCCCTCAGCTCCGGTGTCAAAAGTGTAATGAACTACAGGTGTGGGAGTTGGTGTCAATGTTGGGGTTGGTGTAGGTGTAGGAGACGGCGTTGGTGTCGGGGTGCCTGTTGGCGAAGGCGAAGGAGTAGGAGTTAATGTTGGCGTCAACGTTGGAATAGGCGTAGGTGTTGGGGTGGAGGTAGGGGTCGGGGTAGGCGTCTCTGTCGGCGTTGGTGTGGGTGTAGGCGTAGGTGTAGGAACAAGGGAAAAGTTCGCTATGATGTTCTTAGGAGAATCCATACTCACGGACTCAGGGTTGCCACTCCCGGAGAGGTCGCCTGACCAGTTGTCAAACTTATACCCGTACGATGGCACTGCAAGCACCCCTACATCTTCATTCGCATCATACCACCCGGTCGCAGCGGTAACTCCGTCAAGCAAGGTGACCGCACCACCATCAGGCGGGTTGGCTGTGGCATTGAGATAGTATTGAGTCTGCCACTGCCAGGTAATGGTTGAGGGCTGGTCAAGAACAAAAGTTACTGACGTGCTGGTACCACTATCAGGCACTGCACCTTCACCAAGCCAGCCTGTGCAGGTGTATCGTGTTCCTCCGCTCCCGGTAACAATCGGCTCGCTCATATAAGCTGTAACAATAGAGCCTGAGGTAAAAGAATTAATTCCTACTGGAGGGACTGGATTGTCGTATTCGGAGAAGACCGCTAATGTAGTTTTAATAACAAATTCATCGGCGCCGATGTCAAAGTCGGAGCCATCGCCACGTGGTTCTGGCGTGCCATCAAAAGGTCGGGGGTCACCTTCAAAGTCATAGGTTAATCCAGAGACGTAACACCCCGCATCTATACACGGGGAGCTTGCCTGCAGATGATAATCCCCACCTACCGGGTCAACAAAGAGCGGGTCTGCGGAGATGCAGTCGTGAACCTCCGCCAGATTATTTACATCAGTGCCATTATACCAGCTGCTGGTATCGTAATCGTAATAATCCCCGCCTGTGTTGCCGTAAATATCGCAGTATTTTACCTCCGCCGGGTCATATTGGGCGTATCTTTCATCTTCATAAATCCCGCCATTTGTGTTAGAGGAGATGATACAATTGTATATATAAGCCCGACAATTACAGAGTCCGCCGCCCCAATCTGCCGAGTTATTGCTGATGGAGTTGTTCTGGATAGTGCCATCGCACCCGTAGAGTCCGCCGCCCCAATCTGCCGAGTTATCGCTGATGGAGTTGTTCTGGATAGTGCCATCGCACCCATAGAGTCCGCCGCCCCAATCTGCCGAGTTATTGCTGATGAAGTTCTTCTGGATAGTGCTGTCGCACCCGTAGAGTCCGCCGCCATCATTCCCTGCTGAGTTATTGCTGATGAAGTTGTTCTGGATAGTGCCGTCGCACCCGTAGAGTCCGCCGCCATCACTCCCTGCCGAGTTATTGCTGATGAAGTTGTTCTGGATAGTGCCATCACACCCGCAGAGTCCGCCACCATAAGCCGCCGAGTTATTGGTAATGGTATTGTTCTGGATAGTGCCATCACACCCCCAGAGTGCGCCGCAACCATAATCCCCTGCCGAGTTGTTGGTTATGGTATTGTCCCTTATAGTCGCATAAGTACCACCGCCACAGATTCCTCCACCACCCTCAGATGCTCCATTTCTTATAGTAAATCCACTTATCTCACACTCCGCGCTCTCTGTGCCAAGAAGGGTTATTACTGACTCTGAACTCCCCCCGTCTAATATTGTTGTCTGTGCTCCTTCTCCCCTGAGCTTCACGTCTTTTCCCGGTATAAGGAGATTCTCCTGGTATGTCCCTGAGTGGACGGTGATTACCTCCTGTGGGAATGCCTTGAATATTGCCTCCTGTATGGTGGGGTAATCTGTGGGAACTGTTATTCCAGGTGGAGGAGTATCAGGGGACGTTGGGTCTGTCCCTCTTGAGACCTCTACCCCATCGTATAACCCATCTCCATCTGTGTCTCTATTATTGGGCTCTGTGCTATACGTAGACTCATCACTGTCAGATAGAATGTCGCCATCAGTATCCGGGGAACTCCCATACTCATCAGAGCCTATATCCACTGAACTGCCCGCAACACGACACTCTCCGTCAATATCTGCCTGATAATTCGGAATAAGATAAAAAGTATTTCCAGCATCAATGCAGGGTGAGTCAGCCCGGAGGTGGAAGTCTCCATTTCCAGGGTCAATGAATCTCGGGTCAGTGGAGATATTTCCTCTGCCTCCATCAGTCCAGTCCTGGATACAGGAGTAAAGAGGTGTCTCGCACTGATAAATCTGGTCATCTGAATTGCCCCAGATGATACAATTAACAATAGACCCATAACACCCGTAGAGCCCGCCGCCCCGCCCTGCTGAGTTATTGGTAATGGTGTTGTTCTGGATGGTGCCACTACATCCCGAGAGCCCGCCGCCATAAGCTGCCGAGTTATTGGTTATGGTGTTGTTCTGGATTGTGTCACCACACCAGATGAGCCCGCCGCCATCCCAATCTGCCGAGTTATGGGAAATAGTATTGTTCTGGATAGTGCCATTGCACTCGTAGAGTCCCCCGCCAGAGGATGCCGAGTTATTGCTGATGAAGTTGTTCTGGATAGTGCCGTCGCACCTGTAGAGTCCGCCGCCATCACTCCCTGCCGAGTTATTGCTGATGAAGTTGTTCTGGATAGTGCCATCACACCCGCAGAGTCCGCCACCATAAGCTGCCGAGTTATTGATAATGGTATTGTTCTGGATAGTGCCATCACACCCCCAGAGCCCGCCACCATTATATGCCGAGTTAGTGGTAATGGTATTGTTCTGTATAGTCGCAAGAGTAGGATTATCCCACCCGCTACCGCAGATTCCTCCACCGTAACCATATGCACTCCCATTGGTGATGGTGAAACCACTGAGCACGCAGGAGGTGAGCTCGGTACCCGCAAAGGTGACTACCGAACCAGCCTGGTTGCCGTCAATAACAGTGCTGGCGACGATGGTTGGACTCGTCGGGTCGGTGGAACGCAGGATGATGTTCTTGCCATAAAAATGAATGTTCTCCACATAAGTCCCGGGTGAGACGATTATTTCATCACCATCGGTTGAGGCATCAATCGCTGACTGGATAGTCGGATAATCCGCAGGCACGTAAATTATTGCTGAAGAGGCGAAAACTGGAACTAAAAAAATTATTAATAAGACCAATAAAACCCAACTCTTGATATTGTAGCTTCGCTGTTTCATTTTCCATACCCTCCTGAAACAAATCAATCAAGTGTCAAAAATAAGAAAGAGGTTGTCAAATGTAAACATTCTGCATTGAAAGATTTTTGATATTCTTATTTCCAGAAACCCTGGTCATTAGATAAGCTATAGATGAGAATTGAAGTCCTCTTTGCTTTGCCGATTTAAAATCCACATATCCTGAAATTAAGTCCTCATTATGAGAGTCTCACCAGGAGAAGGACGCCGTTGATGGCATAACCTTATCCCTTGCTTTTCATTAACACCTTTTTATAAATTTTGCAAAATTTCTGTTCAAAAAATACATAAGTCGCTCCTATGGAACTATGTATGTCTTCTTATTGTCTATATACTGCTCTGTGTTCTCTGTGGCTAATTTAGCTATGTATGTTTTCTTATTGCCAATATACCCAGCTCTCACGCACTGGGCTACATACAGCTCGTTACTTCGGAACTCCGTTAAAGAAATTGAATACAGGAGGCTCTGGATACTAATATATGAACAAAAATTGTGAAAAATTTATAAATGGTTGGGTGTACTAATTTTCACGACTCGTTTTTCACCCTGTTAAAACAGGGTGTTAATGAAAAGTGAGGTGCACTGCTACGCCATCACCGACGTTCTTTCCCCTGATGAAATCCGCTTCTTGATAAGCCAATTTAAATCACCTGGTTTTTAAAAAAGAAAGCGAAGGCTTTTTAACTCTTATCTGCACCTTACCTGATGATTAGGGATATATCGCTTCATTTTAAAATAGCATCAACAACTATTCTCCTCCGTTCAGTCCGCGTAAACCTTTTGTTGTAGCTCTACGTTGAAGATTAAGGATTATAGGCTTTGCGGACAGGGATTTTTGAGCGGTCAAATGGTCTATAGTCCTCTATGCTACCTACACGGGCAAGTCTGACCCAATTCCGCAGTACTTTACCACCGGAGTCGCTGAAATATTCTGTCTGAAACCCTACACCACCAGAGTTGGAAGAGAAATAATTGATACCAACAATTTTACCATCCGGGTCACGTTCCCACCCGATAAAAATCACCGAATGACCAGTTTTGTTGTTCCGACTGAAGTCGCAGAAATCACCGGGTTTTGCCTCTTCCCAGTCAGTAATCTTTCTTCCAAGCCCGTAATATTCAATCGCCTTCTGTGGGCTATCGCCTTTTCCCTCAATATACCATATCTGGAGCATATTAAACAAGTCGTGAAAACTCATACCATTAAAGTCATCTGGGTCGAGTCCTTTCTGAATATTTCGCAGTTTCATTGCACGTATAAAAATCTCAAAGGTCAATCCGCAACAATAACTGCACCGTGTACCATTGGGATGTGCTTTAGTAATCCTGCGACCTTTGTAATAGAGGTCCTGAGTCGCACCAAGATACTTATCATACTCCAGGGGCTTACACCGGTACGGATACACATCATCATCCAGTGGATAGGCGTCAATGACTTTGAGCACGTACGGATTTAGCGAGCCTTCGCAATCATCAAGCACCGGCGTTGCCCGGGCAAGGAATCTGTCCACAGGCGAGAAGTTTCGTCCATCCACAGGATAACGTCGCTGAAGATGGCATCCTACCACAAATACGCCTATGCAAAGCACCAGACTCAATGTTCGCATCACCTTAGACTTATACATACTCCTCCCTCCTTATGTGTAATGTTTTGTATTATTAAAAACCTAACTCCTTACTTAATCGCAGTAGAAATATTGAAGAATCTTGTCTTTCACTTAAGTTATACCTTTATATCTCCTTCGCCGGGTGCAATGTCAAATATTTCATTAAAATCTATAATAAGGACTTTCTTGAGGTTTGCAAAATTCTCAGAAAAAAGAGTTGAAAACCTTTTGAAGCACTAATTAAGATAAATCTGTTTGGTTAATTACAGAAGAAAGAAAAATACCGCAAGAGTAAAAAATCTGAGTAATAAGTCTCGACTCTATTCCCTCAGGGAAGCAGGCAATATGTCATAATCTCAGATTAACAGAAAGGTATTAAAGTATTAACAAATTCACAGCAGGAGGAAGAAAGATGGAAGAGGAGCACATAATTAATTTAGACGACGCAAGTTTTGAGGAAGAGGTATTGAAATCAGAACTCCCTGTACTTGTGGATTTCTGGGCGCCCTGGTGTGGTCCGTGTCAAATGGCTGCTCCTGTGCTTGAGAAAATTGCACAAGACTATAAAGGACGGTTAAAGGTGTGTAAGTTAAACGTTGATGAGGGTCGAGAAACCGCTATTAAAAACGGTATCCAGTCTATACCCACACTGAACATTTATAAAGATGGCAAACTCGTAGACCAGATGATAGGGGTAGCACCGGGTTATGAGTCCGAAATTAAGAAAAGAATAGACCCACTCTTATAAAGAAAAAGGAAGTGACGAGCCAAAAATGAGTGAATTCTATGACGTCATTATTATAGGTGGAGGACCCGGGGGTCTGACTGCGGGTATCTATACATCAAGAGAAAGACTCAATACACTCCTGTTAGAAAAAGAACTCTGTGGCGGATTACCAGCAACTACTGAGTTAATAGAGAATTATCCTGGTTTTCCGGATGGTATACACGGGATGGAGTTAATGGCGAGTTTTAAAAAGCAGGCTGAACGATTTGGCACAAAAATCAACGAATTCGAGGAAGTTAAAAAAATCCTCCCGGGAGATAAAAAGCTCACCGTCCAGACAGATAAGAGCGAGTATCAAGCATATACAGTAATTATCGCCTCGGGTAGTATACCCAAAAAATTAAATGTTCCCGGCGAAGAGGAACTCAGAGGCAAAGGCGTCTCATACTGCGCAACCTGCGATGGACCACTCTTTAGAGATAAGGACGTAGCAGTGATAGGCTGTGGAAACTCTGGTCTCCAGGAGGGTGAATCGCTACTTAAGCATGTGAGGAGTCTGACGTTTGTTGAGTTCTTGCCGTATATGATAGCGGAAAAAATCTTACAGGAACGCCTACAAAAAGATGAAAGAACAACATTCCTGCTCAATCACGTCCTCACATCTATCAACGGCAAGGATAGTGTGAGCTCCATCACAGTAAAGAACCGTGAAACAGGCGAGGAAAGAGAGATTAAAGTCTCCGGTGTGTTTATATATGTGGGTTTTCTGCCCAATACTAAATTTGTAAAGGGTATCGTGGAATTAGATGATGCAGGCTACATTATAACGAATGAAAAAATGGAGACCTCCGTTGCGGGTATCTATGCGGTGGGTGATGTGCGGTCAAAGACGGTCCGTCAGATTGATACCGCCTGTGGAGAAGCTACCACCGCTGCAGTCGCCGCCGCTCATTACATAAAGGAAATTACTTCGCTTTAACTGTTTGGCTAAAAGAACAGATGTAAATAATCTTATTGGCACTCTGTTTATTCGTATAAAATTTACTCTCCTTCAAGGAACATAATGTCCCGTACACCAGAGTGTTTTAATCTGCTGTGGCTTGTGTTACCTGTGTAAAACTGCGACCAGAACCCGGTGACGAATCTAAGACAGTAAAAAAGCGGAGCGATTCGCCCCGCTTTTATAAATCGTGGCTACCTTGCTTAAAAGTACCTGGAGTTATTTAGTCATCATCATCTTCTTCGGTTTCTTTTTCGGATTTAGCTTCTTTACTTTCTCTTTCTTCTTCGTGGGATTTCATTATCTTACCAGTGGGAGATACTGATACCTCTAATCTTTTCCCATTGACTGAAATCTCCACCTCGTAATACCATTTTTGAACACTACTGGCTTCTTTAATCCTGGCAGATGGGTATTTACCTTTCACCGCTGAAAGAACTTCTGTCGGCAGACTGGACACTGCTACCTCTTTTTCACTTTCAACGATTTCGCCCGATGCAGTAACTTCGATACTCTGTTCGACGTCTTCTTTCTCAACTTCTATTTCATAGAGCGTGACACCGCCTTCAGTTTCTTTTTTTACCTCTGCTTCGCTAACTACCCCAAAATATTTCTTAGCTGTCTGTTTCACTGCGGGGGGTAAGGCGTTAAAACTTATTTCTTCTTCTCCTTCTTCCACTTCCTCTTTTTCCTCTTCTCCTTCTTCTTCATTTTCGTAGCCAAGAAACGTACCCTCAGCAGAGACCTTAAATTCTTTTTTCTCGCCTTCTTTGACGACTTCTACCTCATAGACTATTTTTCCTGCTTCTTTTTCGAGTTCGATTTCTTCTATTTCGCCATTGCCTGCATATTTTTCAATAGTTGCTCGCACCGCTGACGGCACTTCTGACAAAGTAAGGGCTTCCTCCTCTCCTTCCTCCTCTCGCTCATTTCCGGCGTATACATATAACGAGAGTAACCCCAGTGAGATGATTAACATCCCTATTAGCCAAACGAGTAATTTTTTATTTGTTTGCATCATCATCCCTCCTTTCTTTCAAGACAACCTAATTAATTTTAGTTCTTTCTCTACTGAAAATATTATATAAAACAGAACATTACGAAAACATTACGAAATCCACAGTTATATATCGGAAAAACTCCACATTTAAAATTCCATTTAAGCAAGCATTGGATTTGCGCATCACTCTGGAGACAATCTGCCCATAATGGAGACAGTGAGCGTGGATGGAGTGGTTAACTCAAATTTAAGGACAAACCCAAGAATGTCTGCCAGCGCCTGTACTAAAGATAACCCTAATCCGCAATGATGAGTGTCAGGGGAACGGACACTCTCTTTTTGCCAGAATCGTTCAGTCAGGTGAGGTAGGTCTTGTTCGGTCAGGGAAACAGGACTGTTGGAAATAAATAAAGTAAAATTGTCGTCTTCAGATTGAACACCCCATTCAATCTTCCCGTTCTCTGGAGTATATGTTGTTGCATTAGAGAATAAGTTATGCAACATTGTTTCAAGCAAATATTTATCGGTCTCAATTATCATTCCGGATGTTACTCGGTACTCTGCAGAGATATTTTTAGAGGAAGCAGATGGAATAAATTGAGTCCAGATTTTTTTCACCAATTCAGCCAGGTCAAATTTTGTGGTCTGGCATTTCAAAGCGCCGGCATCATAGCGAGCAAGGGTTAAGAGATTGGTGACAATGTGCTGCATTTGTTTTGTAGATGCAAGGATGTCCTCATAATTTTTGCGTTCTATTTCAGAAATCCGTTCCTTTTGAGACAAAGCGACCTCGGTCAGGGTGCGAATCTCTGCTATAGGGGTTCGGAGTTCGTGGGCGACATCTGCAGTAAATTGTCGTTCACGCTGGAGTGCTTTTTTTAAGTTAAAGATAAGCTGATTTAATGCACGTGCGACGTTGGCGACCTCCGCCACATCTGGCACATCTACAGGGACAAGGTGACTTGCTGATACAGATTTGACCTGTCGCTCAAGCGTGTAAAGTGGCGCAAGACTCCTGGTCAAAATCACTCCGCCAAGTAGCATTAGCAGAACCAATCCAATGCCAAGCGACATTACAGTGAGTCTGGTCACCTGCCAGAATTGATTATCAGTTGCAGAGCGGTCAATTGCCACAAAATAAAGGAGTTCATTTTTTCTTTGTACCGCCTCGTCCGAGAACTCAGACGAATCCCCTATATCCCCTATAACCTCATCTCTGTTTATTTTTTCTCTTTCGCTGACTTCTCCTATTTGTGGATAGATGCACGTTGTCAGACAGCGAACTTTTTTCCCGTTAATTTCTGCATTAAAAAAATAAGGTCGCCTCGCAACAGGCGGTTTGGCTGAGCCGGGTATGGTAAAGTTAATCATCGCTAATGATTTTGACATTTTAAGGATTTCACCGTCTGCAACTCTTTTAATCAAAAAGTACTTAGCAAATGAAGAATCACCATAACTACCGAAAGGTTCATCGGAGAATTCAAAATCTATCTCCCCATCTTTCTCAAATTCAGTTAATGCCATTAATGAATTGAGACGTGCTTGAAGTTCAGTGTCCAGTGCCTGATACAATGCCTGATGACTGCGCTGTAAAATTAGCCCCCCGACTAATATAAAAATCAAAATAGTGAGTACGAATAATCTGAGTAAGAGTCGTTTTTTTAAATTTTTTGGTTTTTGTCTCATCGGTATCCTACGTGTCAAACCAAATCTGAACCGTACTTCAGTCGCAATTATTCAATAATATATCCCATCCCACGCCGAGTTTTAATAAGCGATGGTTTACCGGGTTTATCAATCTTCTTCCGAAGCGAGCAGATAGCGGCATCTACCACGTTACTCATCAGTTCCACATTTTCGTCATATAGATGTTCCTCAATTTCACTGCGAGTGACCACAGAACCACGGCGCATTACCAGAAATTCTAACAAGGCATATTCACGTGGAGGAAGGTCAATAATTTGCCCATTTCGGCTGACCTCACGCTTCGCAACATCAACTTGCAACTCACCAATGGTGATTAGGTTGTTCTTGACTCCGTATCGCCGCCGCACCAGTGCCTGCACCCGTGCCAGCAATTCTTCAAATGCAAAAGGCTTTATCAGATAATCATCGGCACCCGCCCGGAGTCCTCTGACCCTATCTTCCACAGTATCCTTTGCAGAAAGAATAAGCACGTGTAGATTTCTACCCTGCTCACGAAGTCTGCGAAGAATATTTAACCCGTCCATTCCCGGTAGCATCAAATCCAGAATAATCACATCATAATTATAAGACTCCGCATACCAGAGTCCCTCTTCTCCATCCCCGGTAGCATCCACCTTATAACCCGCCTGTTTTAAGCCTATGGTAATAGAACGACGTAACCGTTTTGAATCTTCTATTAATAAGATTCGCATCAGCTCTCCCCCACTGATTATAATTCTAAATTAAGATAAAATCTGACCACTATTCAAATGCAAAATTTCGTTCCATAAACTTCTCCATTGTCTAAGTTGTGCAAATAATGACATTTCCCATTTGAGATTTAACAAATGAAATTTATACCGCTTCATTTTTGATATAGTTACGGAGGAACGACCTGTACGTAGCAGGGTGCGTGAGCGCCGGGGTTAATGGCAACAAGTAAACACATCCGAGCTCCTTAGGAGCGACCTCTAAAAAGAAAATTCCACTTATTTCAAATAAAAAACGTTATAATTGTCTTTAAAATTCGCTCTATCCTCCCCGCACAGGGAGAAAGCAATATTTTTCTACTTCATTGCAAGCATCTTTATTTTTGCTCATTATGATATTTCCAGAGTCCTCCTTAACCGACGAACCGACTTAACCGACTTAACCGACTAAACTGATTAACCGACCAACCGACAAACCGACTTAACCGACCAAACGGACTCAACGGACTCAACGGAATTAATACTTTACAACCCAAAGCCATCGGCTTTATAATAAGCGAGTGCATTTTCGGAGAGAAAGAAGAAGAATCTCTCTGGTATCACTACGATAGGCTCGGTAACGTTATGGACATAACGCAAGAAGATGGAACCCTCTACGCCTCCTACGACCAGGACGCCTTCGGCAATATCCTCTCCGGCTCCTCCAGCGGCTACCACCTCACCACCAAATGTTTCTACCCCACCATCGGACTCTATTATTTCTATTTCCGCTGGTACGAGCCGAAACTTGGGAGATTCTTGAGAAAATCTTTGTATCCACCTTATGAAGAGCATCCATTTGTTTATACCGAAAACAATCCTATTTGCTACATAGATAGTTTAGGAGTGAAGAAAAAGAAACCATCTCCAGTGCAGAGAGTACTTTGTCAACTCTCTTTAAACACTTGCACTGCCAATTGTATAACCAAATATGGAGGTTCGCGAACAAGGGGATTAAGAAAATGCCTATGGTGGTGTGGAGCAGCATTTGGGTGCTGTTTAAAGGGAAAATGTAGTCTCGCATTTCCTCTTTATAATCCATATGACCCCGGAGGCGGGAGAACCAAGCAATGTGATTGTGAAAGTGTGCCCCCACCCGGTAAGCCAGGGGATTGCCAGGAGTGTCGAGATTGTGTAAATGGATGAACATTAAGAGAACAAAATCATTGAAAAAACTCAGGATTATTTTCCTGATTATATTACTGATAGGGGTTCTGTCTTATTTTCTACTCTCTAAACTTATAGTACAAGAAAGGAAATTATCAGGAAAGGAAGTCTGGGATAAATGGGTGGTGAGCATAAACACTTTAAGCGAAATCACATATGAAGATGTTGAGAATTTGTCAAAAACCGGACAATTGGATAAAGCCATCTTGTTTTTATTGAAGAAATACGTTGATGAAAAAGAGAAGAGAAATTTTTATTATACTATTCTGGATGCCTTGCTTATTTCCACCCAGCATAACATTAATAAAAATAACAAACCAGCCAAAGATATATTCAGGGACGCGAATTTTTTGAGAAATTATAGGTCTTTAATTGAGGCAATAAAGCCAGAGACTTATGGCGAGAAGAATCAAAAAAGGCTTTTATCTTTATATGCTATGCAAGATAAGGAACTGAGAGAGATATGTGAATATAAGGAAAATTTTCCCCGGGGTGAAGAAAGGGTGTCCTCAGAAAGGGAAGAGGTGAGAAGAATTCAAAAAAATTCAAATAAAAAGGTCTGGGAACAATGGGTAAGAGCAGTTAATACCGATGGAGATGAGGTGGTTGAAAGCACCTTTTCGTTAGACAAAGCGGGGTACTTGGAAAAAGCCATATTATTTCTACTGAGTAATTATAAAAAGACTAAGGAATATAAATATTTTTTCTACCTGCAAATTTTTCTGAATTATAGTTATCTTTTCTCAGAAAGTAACATCTGGATAGATTCTGATTTTACGAAAGAATATGATGCAATTATTGAGTCTTTAAAGAACGAGAAGAAAATACCCGGTAGGGAGATAGAGGAATTAGAGAGATATAGGTCACCGAACTGGCTGATACGAAATCGTGCTCTTACAATATTGAACAAAAGAGGGCATTAGGAGAAGTTGTGGGAAGTAGTAGGGTCAGATCTCATTTTCGCATTTTAGCGAGGGGGTGAAGATTGGACAGCAACCACAAATGAGCACGAATTCAGGAGCTAAGCTAAACGTCTATAAGAAATCTCAATTTTATAGAATGTCTTATTATGTTAGGGAAAATTTAGTGAGAATTAGTGCTAATTCGTGGTTAAAAAGATGCAATCAGCCACTGAATCACAGAGAGTGGCACGGAAGAAAGCGGTCAGGCGGGTAGCGGATGGCGGTCAGCGGTAAGTCCTTTCCGTGTGTTTCCGTGCCCTTCCGTGGCTAAATTTTGTCAATTTTAGTAGAGCGTGAATAGAAACCACGAATGGGCGCGAATCTTCGCGAAAAGAAAAGTTTATAACTTGCCACTGAGGACTCAGAGGTCACAGAGGTTATAACACATTCTTTTGGTACCATTAAAAACCTCTTTTTTCTCTTCAGCAGGAATATCACATATTTTAGGGTTGTAAGGAAATCCGTTATGTCCGTTGTGTCGGTTTAATCGGTTTGGTCGGTTAGTCGGTTAAGTCGGTTAAGTCGGTTTAAGTCGGTTAGTCGGTTTAAGTCGGTTTATTAAGGTTCATCATCCTTATCGCCGACCACTAATCTCTAAATCCCTGAAATGTGAAAATGAGAGCTGAGCTTCACAGGTTAACTCCTATTCCTGGCTTCCTGGTTTCCTAATAGAAAAAAGAACATTAATAAGGAATCCAGGAGACCAGGATAGTTGTGAGATAGTGAGATTTTTCCCTTCAATCAGAAAGGGAAAGTAATACTACTATATCCTGGCAACAAAGCGAAATTTTTCATTTTTAGGAGTTGCGGTTTACTTCTGGTTTATAGCTACGGATAGGTGCTCAGGTTGTGCATTTATTCTTTTATTCTGTAGAGTAGTCATTCTCAGGACTCCTGCTTCGCACAGAGTTTCGTTCTCTTGACACTTAACTTTGCGGTCTCTATAGTTAAATAAAGTTCTGTTGCTTTGTGAAGTTATCATTTTGCTCAACCGCATATCCAATTGCGAAGGAGAAAAAAACAATGGGAAAATTGATAGTGCTAATAATTATCGTCGTGGCTGGTATATTCGCCTATATGTATTTTACGCAACCACCCAACCCCGCAGATGTACAGGCAAAGGCACAGAGTTCCGGGTATAATGTGGTAAAATATTGGCTGGAGTGCGCCAAGCAGGGCAGGATAAATGATATGCAGGCGGTTACTGACCCCTCTGCAAAGAACGACACACAGCGTGCAATGGACGAACTTTATCAGATTGAAACCAAAACCGGTAGCACTTACGACGAGTTCAGTGTCTTTACAATGGGTGCACCGAATGCCTACAGAGCCATACTTAGCTCAAGTCAGGACGGCATCCTTTTGCAATTGACAATACGTGCTGAAGAAAAGAACGGTAAGTTCTGGATTATAGATGTGACGGTAGAATAACCACACCTGAGCAAATCAGCTGCGATTAGGCAAAGCGAGTGGTCTTATCTAACACAGAAAGGGAATCTTCAGTGTCCAGTATGCAGATTTTCTACCGAAAAATGGATGAGTGAGGCGGGGTAAATAATGGCAAAATATAAATCACGTGCACGACGCCGGCTCAAGAAAAAGCGACCCGGTGCAGGTAAACGCCTGAACCAGCAAAAAGAAACCAGTACGCCAGGCAGTCATCTGCTCGCCAGCGTTTGGCTACAGGGGATATTGCTTGCAGTAATAGTTCTGGTAGCTTATTTTCCCGCATTTAATGCAGAGTTCATCTGGGACGATGACGCCATTACCGAGAATATGCTCTTCAGGATGGGTATTAATGGTCTGTTTAAAATCTGGACTCACCCGACTGCAATACCCCATGAATTACATTACTGGCCACTCGTATATTCAACGTTCTGGTGCGAGTATCAGATTGCTGGACTTCGTCCGTTTATTTATCATTTTACCAATGTAATGCTCCATCTCCTGAACGTACTTCTTATCTGGCTGATACTTCGGCGTATACAGCTCCCGGGCGCCTGGCTTGCAGCAGCGATTTTCGGGTTACACCCAGTACACGTGGAGTCGGTTGTCTGGATTATTGAACGCAAAGATGTGCTCTCCGGGATGTTCTATTTACTGACATTTCTTGCTTATTTAAGTTTTGAGAGGCGTAGAAACTGGCGTATGTATGCAGTGGCGTTGTTTTTATTTGTGTGTGCAATGTTAAGCAAATCCATCACGGTCAGCCTTCCCATAGCCATTCTGCTATGGCTATACTGGAAACGCGACTCGCTCAGCAAACGCGACCTCTTACCCTTGCTTCCATTTTTTGCAATTGCCGTGATTATTGCTTCAATTGATGTCTGGTTTGGATGGCAACTCAAAAAAAGTCAATTTGGGTTCTCCTTTATTGATAAATTGCTAATCGCTGGACGGGCAATCTGGTTCTATGCAGGAAAACTCCTCATACCCACGAACCTTATGGCAATTTACCCCAGATGGCATATAGACTCACGGGTATGGTGGCAGTATATCTACCCGATGGGTGTAGCCGGGGTCATTATTCTGCTATGGCTGATAAGAAAACGAATTGGCAAGGGTCCCCTGGTTACTGTGTTGTTTTTTACGATAACGCTTGGCCCCATACTCGGCTTTATTGATTTCAGTTTTATGGAGTTTTCGTTTGTGGCTGACCGATTCCAGTATCTTGCAAGCATTGGCTTAATAGTTCTCTTCTCAGCGCTCGTGGCAAAAGGAGCGGGCTACCTCAAAGACTCAGAGCGCTGGCTGGTCTACGCAG
>JAGHBZ010000254.1 GCA_021160705.1 Candidatus Sumerlaeota bacterium | reverse complement strand
TTGACGGAAGTAAAAGACTCGTCAGGAACAAGCTCATAATAACAAAAAGGATTTTCAGAATACGTCCCCATTCATAATATACAACATAGAATTTTCGAGCGAAAAAATAGCGTAAAGTACATAGCAGAGCAAAGGATAAAATTGTAGCATAAGCTGCACCCATCATTCCATAAGCAGGGATTAATATTGTATTAAGGAAAAGGTTAAATGCAGCGGCAATTATCGTTGCCAGGGCATTATATTCTGTCCGTCCTGCGAGAGCTATACCTACATTTAAAACCTCGTGTAGTGCGAACAGAACATAGGAAAAACATACAATAGGAACCACTTTGTATGCAGACCAGTATTCAGGGGGTGCGATAATCATTATGACGTCTTTTGAAAGCATTGATATACCCAGCCATAGGAAAGCACCGACAAGCAATACGTAGGTGAGCATTTTGGAGTAATAGTCTTTTGCGTAAGGTTCTTTTGCGGTAGAGAATAACATAGGTGCCCAGATGAGACCGAAGGGCTGAACAAATAAAATAAGCATAATCATTCCAAACTGATACCCCAGGTTGTATATCCCTACTATATCCAGGGTGGTAAATACTCTCAGGAAATATCGGTCGCTTAAGTTTAAAATAATTCCCCCAATGCCCACGATAATTAGTGGCAATCCAAATCGGAGAAGTCTCTTTGCTTCAATGATAGAGTAGACCCCGATTATAGAGCCGGAGATAGTGGCTGTCAGGATAGTAGAGGAAATTAACGAGCCAAGAAAGTTTCCCAGAACAATCCCCCATACCCCATATTTCATTACCACGACCAGATAGACGATTATCGTAATCCGAGCTATCATAAAAATTATGCTGAAGATGATATATCGTGTGGATAATAATCTTGCCCGGTAGACGGCGAAGGGGATGCCCTCCATAAGGATGAGTCCAGCAGTCCAGCAAATAATCATACAGTATTTTGCGAAGTCAGGTTTCCCAAAGATGACTCTGGATAGGAAAGAACCTCCTACGAGTCCAAATATAGCAAGCACTGCGGCGCTAAAAAGAAGTGTATAAAATGTGGTACTGACGACGACTCGCCGTTCCTCTTCAGTGTCGTAAAGGTAATAAGACCTGAACAGTGCGGAAAGCAGTCCCATACCAAAGATAGCTACCAGAACAGAGGTCGTCACAGAGAGTAAAGCCCAGACGCCATATTCTTCAGTAGAAAGGTATCTTGTGTAGAGGGGGATGAGAATGAATCCTACTGCTTGCGACAGCGTCTGACCTACGCCATAAATAAGTCCGTGAAAGGCAGTTTCTTTTAATTTATTTAACATTTAACAAAATTAAAGTCTTCTTATATTCTTTACGTGCCGAAAGATTCAATATATGCGGTAATATTCCCTCAGCCCCGCCTCGTTTTCTCCGAACTCACTTATTGTCAAAAACAAAAATTTTTTTTCTACCTGCCTTCTCTCTCCATACTCATAATTCCATCAATCACCATTAATACGGCTAACTCAACTTTTCTGCCATTCCTTGTTTTTTTCACTCTTGATGACTGGAGGTAGACAAGATGATACATAATACATACTTATCAGGCTTTCAGAAATTGAAAGATTATTTCTTTAATATCAAACACGCTAAGGTTTTGCGGGAGTGAAGTAGTAGTATCTCTGAGCAGGAGGAATGCGTCCTCAAGGGTATGCTTGCCGGTAAAGATACGTTTGCCGTAAAGTTGTTCAAGGTTAAGTCGAGCCTTGAGGTCAAAACCCTGCTCGCTCACCAATACGAGGTCTGGTGCAGTATCCATAAGTGGACCTGAGTAGATTTCATCTTTTCGGTACACTCTTTTTATCACTTTTTTCCCATCAATTTCAAGGGAAGTAAACAGGGCGTCAAGGTCTTTTAAGATGCTCTCTTTATCACTCAGCGCCACACTTCCTCGAGCGTATCTGTGTTTGAAATGGAGATAAATTCGTGCAGGGTCTAATGCAAAAGCCTTTGTAGAGTCGTCTATATTCTGCCAGGTTGTCTGAGCCGGATTTCTAAATTTCAAGAACCCCTCCCTGTGCAGGAGGTAATTTATGTAGACCTCCGAGTTAAGTTTTTCAAACCCATGGTCAGAGAACATCATAAAGAGGTCTCCATCGTGGAGTTGCGCATAAATCTCACCAATCACTCCGTCTATCTTCCTGAAATGGTCTAAGAAGTCTGAATGGTATTGATGGTTCTCGTCCTCGTATGCATCCCACAAAAAATGCATAAGCCTATCTGTGCCTGTAAATACCAGCATAAAGACCTGCCAGTCAGCATAGTTCCATAAGTATTTATAGGCATTTATTCTCGCCTTCAGTGTGGCGTCCAGGTCCTCCAGGAATAAATCCAGAGATTTATGACCCTTTTCAGAGTCCACATCAAGGCGATAATCAAGAGCCTGCAAGGTAGGAAGGAGCGAAGGGGGAAAGACGCTTTTCCGAATATCTATGGAGACAAAACCCGAAATAAGGACACCCTTCATTGGTCTTACCGGGTAAGTAGAGGGGACGTTTATGATAATAGATGTGCCATCCAGTATGTCCCAGAAAGGTGTAGCCTTCAGGTCATTAAAATTAGGGAATCGCAGGTCATAGGATTGGGGATTTAGAGCGGTGAATCCAAAGATGCCGTGTTCTGCAGGATTCTTGCCAGTTATAATTGACGACCAGGCAACGGAGGATACCTCAGGGATAGATGACCTCATAGGGCGAAAAGTAGAATGCGAAATGATGGCATTAGTGTTCGGCATAACGCCTGCGGATGATAAATCTCGGATTAACCCGAAAGGTACTCCGTCCAGTCCAATGATTATGACACGTCTGGTCTTCATCATAACGGTCAGCTCAGGTGATAATCCCACCTGCACAAATGTTTTCGTCCCTTACCAGCACAAATCTTCCAAGCTCCTGCACATCGTTAAAGGACTTAATAACAATTGGATGTTTTGTTTTAATAGTGACCACGCCTACCTCAAGGTTCTTCAGTACCTGTGCATCTTCTTCAATTATTCCAAGTGAGGAGGAATCTATCCGTTTTTTTATGGCTACGACCCTGCAAGTTGTCTCCTGAGTAGCACATCGTATCATTACTCTCTCTGATTTATCAAATTCTTTTTTAGATAGCCAGATAAGATTAGCCTGAAATTCGTCAGTCAGAAGCGGCTCTTTCCCGGGCTCTACCACTACGTCTCCACGAGTTATAAATAGAGCGTCCCGGGTCGTAATCCCGATACTTTCACCCGCTCTGGCTTCATCTACCTGAGCAGGGTATTTCTCAATAGACTTTATTACGGTACGCTGATGACCGGGCAGGACAACGACCTCCTGGGATTTTTTAATAACGCCTGCCTCCACACGCCCAACAGCGATTCTTTTGTCATTGATTTTATACACATCCTGACAGGGAAAGATTAAGGGTTTATCCTCCGGGGGCTGTTTATTTTTCAGCGTATCCATACTCTCAAGAAAGGATAGTCCGTCATACCATTTAATCTTTTCAGACCGCCTGGCGATATTTTCGCCCTGGATTGCGCTTATTGGGATATAACATATTGGGCGAATATTGATTGAATCCAGGAAGCTTTCTGTATCAGCCACGACCTGATTAAACCGTTCCTGACTGTAGTCCACCAGGTCCATCTTGTTCAGCACGACAATTACCTGGTCTAAACCAAGAAGAGAGAGGATATAGGCATGGCGTTTGGTTTGCTCTCTCACACCTTCATTGACGTCAATAATCAGCACTGCTGCCTCTGCCTGGGAAGCACCAGTAATCATATTCTTCACAAATTCAATATGTCCCGGTGCGTCAATAATCACATAGTGGCGTTTGGGTGTCTTAAAAAAGACCTGGGTTGTATCAATCGTAATGCCCTGCTGACGCTCTTCCTCCAGATGGTCTAATAGATATGCGAATTCAGTTTCTTTTCCCAGCTCTTTAGACGATTTTTTAATCTCTTCAATTTTATCTGGAGGGAGGGAGTCCGTATCGTAGAGCAATCTCCCGATAAGGGTAGATTTGCCGTGGTCAACGTGACCAACGATGACAAATTTAAGTGTGTCCATTTTATCATTCATTGAAGTAACCCAATTCTTCAAGTTTGCTTTTTATTAATTCTAAATCTTTCTGGTCAAGTGCTCTTTTGACAGCGATTTCAGATAAAGGATGTTTTTTCTTTCCAATAGGAATAATCTCCCAGAGGCGTTCGTGAAAATAATAAAGAATCAGCTTAATTACAACCTCTACACCGCCAACGCCGTTCCGAGCGTATCTGAAGTCCTGTGGGAAGCAGGATTTGAGCAGAGTGCCGAAGACACGGAGCCGGATACGCTCTGGTATCTGCTGTTGCGATATACCTCAAATTAACCATGTTTTGACTAATGTCCATATTCCTAATAGAGTTACTAAGATTCCCAAACCTAATCTTAATTTCTTTTCGGACTTAAACTTTGCAGTGATATGCGGTCCTATTATTGCTCCAACAATTGCCCCGGCAGTCAATATCAAAACAAGATTCCATGTTGTCAACCCATTTATTATTATGTAAGTTAGAAATCCAGTAATACAAATTGGTGCCTCGGATAAGGTGGTCGTACCAATTGACCTTTTGCTTTCTCTTCCTGAAATCAATTGTCCAGAGGTTACCACAGGACCAAATCCACCACCAGATATTCCCTTGTTAAACGCACTAAGTATGCCTATCCCGAATATCTTTTTCCAGGAAAATTCAAATCGGCTTCTCAAAAGAAGAATTATTCCCATAGCAAGAACCAATACTCCTATATAAGTTTTTAATACGACTTTGGGAATACTTATAGCTGTCAATACTGCTATAATAGTAGCCAGAATCCCACAGCAAGTTATAACAAAAACAACCTTTAAATCCCTGCTCGTACTTCTTCTAAAAGTCTCTATATAACCCAAGTCGGATAATCTTTTCGTTATATCTTCTTTTAACCCAAAGTCTACATTCTTGACTCGGTGATGCCCAATTGCTGCTATACTGCCTCCAATTGCCTGGGATAGCAATATAGAAGGAACTACAACAAGAGGGTCAAAACCTGCAATAATAAGGACAGGAGAAAGAATTGTTCCATAAAGCATCCCTAAGGACGAGTCAAGCAATTCACATACAAAAGCAACTGATATTATTAAGATAATTTCAGCACTGCTCATCTTCACATCTCTTTTTTGTTTCCCCGCAATTGCAGTTAACTAAAGATAGAAGCAACTTATGAGTAAAAGCATAAACAGAATAAGAATGGTGGCGATGGTAGCAGTGACTCGCCAGCTTAATGCTTTTATTATTGACCGATAATGTGCATCTTTATATAGGGACATTTACATATATCCCAATGACCTGAGTTTTTGCATCATATATGCAGATTCTTTGTCCTGAGCTCTGCCGCTTCGTTCGGAAATCCTGGTCGTCTTCAATTCTTCAATAATCTTGTCGATGGTATCTGCGTCTGAATCAATGGGGTTACAGCAGGTCTCGCACCCGATACTGCGGTAGCGTTTGCCATTTTTGGCAAAGTACAGAGAAACAATTGGGATACGTTCTCTGCGAATATATTCCCAGCAATCAATTTCACGCCACCCAAGTAAAGGGTGGACACGTATATGTTCTTCTTCTCTGGCTTTGGTCTTATATTGGTCCCAGAGTTCCGGGGGCTGGTTTTTATAGTCCCATTCAAAATCCTCGTCGCGGGGGCTGAAAATTCGTTCTTTTGCCCTGATACCGTGTTCGTCCCGTCGTATTGCGAGATAAAGTGCACGGAATCCGTATTTGTCAATTGCCTTTTTAAGTGCGTTGGTCTTCAGCTCAGTGCAACATCGAAACTTCCCCTTTTCAGGACCAATTCCCTGCTGGATTGCCTCTTCGTTCTTTGCCACGATGAGGTTCAGCCCCCACTCTTTTACGTATTTGTCTCTGAATTCATAAATCTCCTTGAACTTATACGTGGTATCTATATGCATAATGGGAAATGGGATTTTGCCAAAGAATGCCTTTCTAATAAGCCAGAGCAGGGTAGTTGAATCTTTTCCAATTGACCAGAGCATAGCGACCTTTCTGAACTGGCTGTATGCTTCACGGATAATAAAAATGCTCTGGTTCTCCAGCCTATCCAGGCGAGTATTGACGGAATCTTCCATTTTTCATTCTCTCCTCTTGAATTACATAAGATTGCACATTACGGAGCGTCTGCAGACAATAAAAAATTTCCGAACATCACATTAAATATGGATAATAATTCTACTTTACCAG